>CALBTN010000069.1 GCA_937967345.1 uncultured Rubrivivax sp.
ACGATGACGGCGCAGATCAGCTCGGTCCAGCGGTCGTCGGGCAGGCCCACGCAATGCACCTCGGCGACCGCCGGGTGCTGCTGCAGCGCCTCCTCGATCTCGGAGGCGTAGATGTTGATGCCGCCACTCTTGATGATGTCGCGCTTGCGGCCGACGAAGTGCAGCAGGCCTTGCGCATCCAGCCGCCCGAGGTCGCCGACGGTGAGGAAGTCGCCGCGCCGCGTGCTGGCGGTCAGCTCGGGGTCCTCGAAGTATTCGTCGTACTGCGACTCGCTGCGGCAGCAGATCTCGCCGACTTCGCCTGTCGGCACCTCGCGACCGTCATCGTCGAGCAGCTTCAGCTCGACGCCGAAGAAGGGCCGGCCGACGCAGTTGCCGTCCAGGTGCTCGCGGACCTCGGCGCTCTTCAGGTTGGCGTAGGGGCCGACCTCGCTGGAGGCGGCATAGATGTTGAGGACGCCGTCGCCGAAACGCCCGAGCAGCGCACGCTTGAGCGCGCCCGACAGCGCCCCGGCGCCGGACTGGATGACGCGCAGGCTGGCCAGGTCGGCGCTGCCGAAACGCGGGTGGTCGACCATGGCCTGCAGCATCGCCGGCAGCAACATCGTCGAGTGGATGCGTTCGTGTTCGATCGCGCTGATCACCGCACCGGCGTCGAAGTGTTCGTGCAGCCGGATGCTGGCGCCCAGGTACAGCGGCAGCAGGGTGTAGACGCAGCCCGCGCCCAGGCAGATCGGCAGCACGCACAACGTGCGGTCGTCCATGCCGAAGCCCTGTTCGATGGCGCGCTCCTCGAAGCCGAAGCGCGAACGCAGCGCGCCCTTGGGCCGGCCGGTCGTGCCCGAGGTGTGCAGCATCACGGTGCTGCCGGCACGGCCCTGCGGCACCGCACCGGTCGCGCCGGCGAGCAGCCCCTGCCAGCGCAGCGCGTCGGGCGGCGCGTGGCGTTCGGCATCGGCAAACCAGATCCAGCGCCGTGCCGGATCGCCCAGCGCCTGGGCCCGCTCGGCGAAGCCCGAACCCAGCAGCACGAAGCGCGCGTGCGCGGCAGCGATGCCGTGGCGCAGGTCGTCGTCGGCCAGGCGGTAGTTCAGCGGTGCCGGGATCGCGCCGATGCCGGTGAGCGCGAAGTAGGCCACCAGCATGTCGGCGTGGTTGTGCGACAGCATCGGCACCTTCTCGCCCGGCGCCAGGCCGAGCGCGGCCAGCGCGCACATCGCGCTCTCGGTGCGGGCCAGCAGCTCGGCATAGGTGAGCGCGCTGTCGCGGAAGCGAACTGCGATGCGCTGCGGATTGCGCCGCGCGTTCAGCCGCAGCGCGTGTAGCAGGGTCATGCCCATGTCTGGCGATGCATCATGTCCTCGCGGTTTCAGTGGAACGCTGAGACGCCGAGCACCTCGCGCCCGATGATGAGCGTCTGGATCTCGGTCGTGCCCTCGGGGATCATGCCGCCGCGCGTGTCGCGGAAGATGCGCTCGATCGGCAGTTCCTCGCTGTAGCCCGAGCCGCCGTGCACCTGCAGCGCCATGCCGGCCACCTCGTGCGCGGCTTCGGCCGCGTAGAGCTTGGCGATCGAGCACTCGGTGCGTGCGCTGCCGCCCTGGTCGAGCGCCCAGGCGGCGCGGTAGCCCAGCGCGCGCGCGGCTTCGCAGCGCACCATCATGTCGACGATCAGCTTCTGCACCAACTGGAAGCCGGCGATCGGCTTGCCGAACTGCCTGCGCTGCTTCGAGTACTCGATCGACAGGTCGAGCGCCGAACGGGCCGCGCCGACCGCACCCATGGCCACGTTCAGCCGGCCGAAGTTCAGCCCGGTCAGGATCGCCTTCAGGCCTTCGCCTTCCTTGCCGAGCAGATTGGCCTTGGGTACCACGGCGTCGTTGAAGCTCATCTGCGAGGTGCCGGTGGCGCGGATGAACATCACGTCGGCACGTCGCGCCTCGTAGGTCGTCTGCGCGCGGTCGACGATGAACAGGCTGATGCCGCCGTCACAGTTGGCGCTGAAGGTGCGCGCCACCAGCACGCCGAAGTTGCCGTGGATGCCATTGGTGATCCACAGCTTGTTGCCGTTGACGAGGTAGTGGTCGCCCCTGTCCTCGGCGCGGGTCTCGATGGCGGCGACATTGGAGCCGTGGTTGGGCTCGGTGATCGCCATCCAGTGCCTCAGCTGGCCGGCCAGCAGCGGCTTCAGCCAGCGCTGCTGCTGCTCGGGCGTGCCCTGCCGGTGCAGCAGTTGCGCCACGATGTTGAGCGAGTTCATCATCACGCGCAGCGACAGCCAGCAATAGCCGGCCTCTTCCATCAGGATCGCCCAGTCGGTGTACTTCAGGCCGAAGCCGCCGGCCTCTTCGGCCAGCAGGCCGCCCAGGTAGCCGAAGGGCTGCAGCTGTGGCAGCAGGTCCCAGGCAAACTCGCGCTGCTTCTCGCATGCGGCCACGCGCGGCGCGACGCGCTCGCGCATGAAGCGGCGCACCGACTCGCGCATCGCGTCCTGTTCGGGAGTGAAGCCGAAGTCCATGTCTCTTCTCCCGCGTCGGCCCGCTTCAGGTGGCGTAGCGGCCGCCGGTCACGTGCAATGTCGCGCCCGTGATGTAGCCGGCCGCCTCGCTGGCCAGGAAGGCCACCGCGCCGGCGATGTCGCGCGGCACGCCTAGGCGCCCGATGGGCGTGCGGGCGATCGCGTTGTCCTTGATCTTTTGATAGTGCGGCAGATTGCGCACGCCGTCGGTCTCGATGAAGCCCGGGGCGATGGTGTTGACGGTGATGCCGTCACGGCCGAGTTCCAGCGCGAGCGCGGCGCTGAAGCCGAGCAGGCCGGCCTTGGCGGCCGAATAGTTGGCCTGGCCCGGATTGCCCAGGTGGGCGCGCGACGAGATGTTGACGACGCGGCCCCAGTGCTGCGCGGCCATCACCGGCGCCACCGCCTTGGTGCACAGGAAGGCACCCTTGAGCACGGTGTCGACGACGGCATCCCAGTCGGCTTCGCTCAGCTTGGTGATGCGGGCGTCGCGCGCGAAGCCGGCATTGTTGACCAGCACGTGCACGCTGCCGAAGGCGTCGCGGGCCGACTGCACCAGGCGTTCGACGTCTTCGGCCCGGGTCACGTCGGCGGCGATTGCGATGGCCTGGAAGCCGTCGCGCCGCAGCGCGGCACAGTGCTCGGACGCGACCTGCGCGTCGATATCGGTGACGACGATGCGCGCGCCTTCCTCGGCCAGCGCGCGTGCAGTTTCGGCGCCGATGCCGCGGCCCGAGCCGGTGACGATGGCGACCTTGTCATTCAGTCCAAGTTGCATGGCGCTTCCAAATCAGGTCAAAGCAGTTCGTCGTCGTGCTCGCCGATGTACGGCGCAGGCCCGGGCCGGGTGGCCGGCGTGCGGCTGAAGCGCGGCGCCGGTGACGGCTGCACCACGCCCTGGTTTTCGAAGAAGGTGGCGCGGGCGACGTTGTGCGGGTGGCGCGCGGCCTCGCCCGTGCGCAGCACGGGGCCGAAGCAAACGTCGGTGTTCTCCAGCAGCGTGCACCAATGGGCGCTGGGCTCGCTGCGGAAGATGGCGGCCAGCTTGGCCTTCAGCGACGGCCACGCAGCCGGGTCGCGCTGGCGCTGGAACTCCGGGTCGGTGATGGCCAGCTTCTGCAGCAGCAGCGCGTAGAACTGCGGCTCCAGCGCGCCCAGCGAAATCCATTCCCCGTCGGCGCATTCGTAGGTGTCGTAGAAATGCGAGCCGCCGTCCAGCAGGTTGGACTCGCGCTCGTCCTTCCAGTGGCCGATGGCACGCAGCTCACAGACGATGGAGGTGAGCAGCGCCGCGCCGTCGAGCACCGCCGCGTCGACGACCTGTCCGCGGCCCGAGTTTCTGGCCTCGAACACCGCGCACATGATGCCGAAGGCCAGCATCATGCCGCCGCCGCCGAGGTCGCCGACCATGGCCGCCGGCGCGATCGGCCCGCCGGCCTTGCGGCCGATGGTGGCAAGCGCGCCCGACAACGCGATGTAGTTGATGTCGTGCCCCGCGGCCTGCGCCAGCGGGCCCTCCTGGCCCCAGCCGGTCATGCGGCCGTAGACCAGGCGCGGGTTGCGCGCCAGCAGCACGTCGGGGCCCAGGCCCAAGCGCTCCATCACGCCGGGGCGGTAGCCTTCGATCAGTGCGTCGGCGCCGTCCAGCAGGGCCAGCACCTTGTCGCGATCCTGCGGCGACTTCAGATCGACCGCCACCGAGCGCCGGCCGCGGTGCAGCACGCTGCGCCGGCCGCTGGCCAGGAACGCCGGGTCGCCGCGGTCCCGGCCCTTGTCGGCCTTGCGGTCGAGGCGGATCACGTCGGCCCCCATGTCCGCCAGCATCATGGCGCAGAAGGGGCCGGGCCCGATGCCGCCGAACTCGATGACTTTCAAACCCTTCAGGGGGCCGCTCATGCTCTCGAACTCCTTGTTTTCGGTGCTCAGCCCAACCAGCGTTTGCGCCGCCGGTAATGCTTGACTTCGCGGAAGCTCTTGCGTCCGCCTTCTCGGTCCAGGCCGAGGTAGAACTCGCGCACGTCTTCGTTGGCGCGCAACTCCTCGGCAGCGCCCTCGAGAACGATGCGCCCGCTCTCCA
>CALBTN010000070.1 GCA_937967345.1 uncultured Rubrivivax sp.
CGGCCGCCTGGGAGCCGGCGTTCAGCGACGGCTGGCACGGCTGGTGGCACATCCGCGGCGGCGTCGGCCGCCCGGGCGCGCGGCTGCACGCCGTTTCGCGCGCGGCCAACAAGCTCGACGTCTTCGTCACGGGCACCGACGGCGGCCTGTATACCGCCGCGTGGGAGCCGGCCTTCACCGATGGCTGGCACGGCTGGTGGGGCCTGAACGGCGGACGCGCGACGCTGGGCGCCGCGCTCACCGCGGTATCGCGTGCGCCGAACAAGCTCGACGCCTTCGTCGTCGGCATGGATGACCGCATCTACACCGCCGCCTGGGAGCCGGCGTTCAGCGACGGCTGGCACGGCTGGTGGCCGATGGGCGCGGCCTGAGGCGGATTCGCCATCGAAGCTCTCCCAACAGGTGCTGCGCTGTCGGCAGTGCGCCGTGTCGGCACGAGCGCTGCCACAGCACCGAGCGCAGCCGCGCTTCAATCCATCTTGGCGATGACCTCGTCGCCGAAACGGCGAATGGCGTCGAGCTGCGGCGCCAGGTCGGACGAATCGATCGCCTTGTCCCAAGGCACGAGGCCGGCGTGGGTGCAGCCGATGTCGCGCAGGCGGCGGAAATCGTCGACCGTGCTTGCGCTGAAGTCGATGCCGTGGATCTGGAAGTCGCTGCGGTTCAGCGTGCCGTGTTCGGCGCGCAAGGCATTGAGCTCGCCGATCAGCTTCTTCAGCGTCTCGAGGTCGGTATTGGCCGAGGCCCAGCCGTCGCCCAGACGGGCCGCACGGCGCAGCGCCGGCTTGCTGTGGCCGCCGACCAGGATCGGCACCGGCTGCGGTGGCACCGGGCGGATGCGCAGCGCGCCGAAGTCGAAGTGCTTGCCGTGGTGCTCGAAGTATTCGCCGGTGAGCGCGGCGCGCAGGATCTGGATGCACTCGTCCATGATCTCGCCGCGCTTGTCGAAGTCGACGCCGTTGTAGGTGAAGTCTTCCTTCCACGGGCTCAGGCCCGCGCCCAGGCTGACGCGCCCGTTGGACACCGCCGCGATCGACGCCAGCGACTTGGCCAGCACCAGCGGCTGGCGCACCGGCACCTTCAGCACGCCCGGGTAGAAGCGGATGCGCTGCGTCACCGCGGCCATCGTCGCCATCGCGACGAAGGGGTCGATGAACTCGGCGTGTTCGATGTAGCCGCGGATCGACTCGGTATCGGCGTAGGGGTAGTCGGACTCGGTGGCGCGCGGAAAGAACAGGCTGTCGGGCATCGACAGGCTGTTCCAGCCGGCAGCCTCGGCCGCCTGCGCGATCGCGGCGTAGTTGCGGAAGTTGCAAAAGCCCAGCTGCAGCACGAAATGCATCATGTTCCCCGGAAAGTGTTTGGTGGATGGCGCGCGCGGCGCCCGGCCTGCGCGCGCCACGTCGCAAGCATCATCGCTCAGGGCCGGGCCGATGCACCGGCGCTGGCCGGCGGCGACACCGAATCGTCCGGCTTGGCGATGCCGCATGCCCCCTGCAACCCTGCCCTGCTTGGGTAGGATCGGCTGCAACGGCAAGGAGATGGGTTTGGCACTGCAGATTCGCGAAAGCTTCGAGGTGGCCGCACCGGTCGGTGCGGTGTGGGCGTTCATCAACGATCCGCAAAACGTCGTCGCCTGCATGCCCGGCGCGGCGCTGGAGCGCATCGTCGACGAGCGCCAGTTCATCGGCTCGGTCAAGCTCAAGATCGGCGCGGTCAGCGCGCAGTACCAAGGCACGATCACCTACACCGAGACCGACCGCGACGCCGGGCTGGTCAAGATGCTGGCCACCGGCAACGAGCGCGGCGGCGGCACGGTCAGCGGCACCATCGTGACCCAGCTCGAAGCGCTGGGCGCGCAGGCCACGCGGGTGAACTGCGAATCGAGCATCGACCTGACCGGCAAGATCGTCCAGGTGGGCCGCGGCATGATCGAAGGCGTGTCGGCGCAGATCATCAAGAAGTACGTCGGCAACGTGCGCGCGCTGCTCGAAGCGGCACCTGCGGCAGCGGCCCCCGCCGAGGCGACCGCAGCCGCGGCATCCGCTGAAGCAGCGCCCGGTGCCGCGCCGGGCCAGACCGACTCGGCCGCCCCGCCGGCACCCGCGCCGGTGCGCGCGGCCCCGGCCAAGGAAGATTCGATCAACGTGCTGGCGGTGGTGTTCAAGGTGCTGATGGACCGCATCCGCGCGTTCTTCCGCCGCATCTTCGGCCGGGCCTGACCCCCAACCCAACCTGCGCCGCACGCGGCTGCAGCGATCGCGTGGAAAGCACCGGCAGCCCGCAGGCGCGTGGTGCGGCGCAATGGCTGGCCGCCGCCACCGCCGCGGCGTTCGGCGCCGCGGTTTCGCCGCACGACGCACAGCCGTTCGTGCTGGTCGATCTGGCGGCACCGCAACGGCTCGCACCCGACGACCTGGGCGACCTGTGCCGCTGGCTGCAGCGCCAGCCCTGCCCGGTGATCGGCCTGGGCCAGGCCGCAGCAAGACCGGCGCTGGCCGAGGCCTGCGACCTGCTCGTCGCCGAACACCATCAGCTCGCTTCGATCGTCGAGCCCATCTGCCGCGCGCCGCTGGCCGCAATGACGCTGGTGCAGGTGCTGCGCCACGGCGGCGCGCTTGGGACCGACGCCGCGCTGACACTGGAGTCGCTGGCCTACGCCACGCTGCAGGCCGGCCCGCAGTTCAAGCGCTGGTTGCTGCAGCACCCGCCGGCGCAGGCCGTTTCGGCCGCTGACGACGGCCCACCGGTGCTGATCGAGCGGCGCGGCGCGCAGCTCGCGCTGCGGCTGAACCGGCCGGCCCGGCGCAACGCCATCAGCATCGAGATGCGCGACGCGCTGGTCGAGGCCTTCGAGCTCGCCGCCGCCGACCCCTCGATCGACACCCTGAGCGTCGACGCGCGTGGCTCGTGCTTCAGCATCGGCGGCGCGCTCGAGGAGTTCGGCACCGCGCCCGACCCCGCGACCGCGCACGCGGTGCGTTGCCTGCGCCTGCCGGCCGCGGCGCTGCTGCGCGTGCGCGCGCAAAGCCACTTCCACGTCCACGGCGCGTGCATCGGCGCGGGCATCGAACTGCCGGCCTTTGCCGGGCGGCTCACGGCAAGCGCCAACGCCTTCTTTCAACTGCCCGAACTGCGCTTCGGCCTGATCCCCGGCGCCGGCGGCTGCGTCAGCCTGCCGCGGCGCATCGGCCGCCAGCGCACCGCCTACCTGGCCTTGTCGGGGCGGCGCATCAACGCGGCCACGGCGCTGTCCTGGGGCTTGATCGACGCGATCGAGGACCGACCGCCCGCCTGAGCGCCGCCGCAAGCGATGGCGGTCGCTGTGGCGGATGGCGTCACACCGCGCGCGCTGCGCCGCTGGCCGTGGCGACCGCAAGCAGCACGTACCACTGCGCGCGGCTGATGCGTCACACCGCGCGCGCTGCGCCGCTGGCCGTGGCGACCCCGGCGCGCCCGAGCGCATGCGCGAGCACCGGCACCACGCTGGTGGCCAACGCCAGCAGCAGCAAGGGCACGAAGCTGCCCGCGGCCACCAGGTAGCCGGCGGCGGCCGGGCCGACCATCGAGCCCAGCGCGAACACCGCCGGGATCAGCACCACCGCGCGGCCACTGGCGTCGCTGCGCGCGATCAGCGCGCTTTGGAACACGCAGCCGCAGGTGAAGGCGAACTCCCACAGCCACACGCCGATGGCAAAGGGCACGAAGCTGCTGCTTTGCGCGATCAGCGCCAGCCCGGCCGCGATCGCCGCCAGCACCACCCAGTACGGCAGCCGCTGGCCGGCGCGGTCGCCGATCCAGGCGCAGAAGAACGCGGCCGCGCCGCCGAGCAGCTTGAGCACCGCGAACACCAGGCCCATCTCGGCCGGCGAGATCTTCAGCGACGCGCCAATGCGTTCCAGGAAGGCCCACAGCGCGATGTTGCCGGCGAGAAAGACGAAGAACACCGCCAGCACGAACCAGGCGCGCGCCGGGATGCGGCTGCGCCCGGTGGTGCCTGCCGCGGCCGAAGCTGCGGTTGCGGCAATCGGATGGCGCGGCACCCACAGCGCCGACAGCCCCAGCGCGGCCACCACCACGGCCAACGCCCAGGCCGCGCCGGGGTACTTCCAGGTGGCGATCACCAGCGGCGGCAACGCGAACAGCACGGCGGCGGTCAGCGACAGCTCCACGCCCTGGCGCACGCCGAAGGCGCGCACCTTGTTCGGCAGGTCCGACAGGATGCGCATGCCCAGGCAGGTCATGGTCGATGCGAAGAAGCCGATCAGCGCCCACATCACGTACAGCGCGCCCAGGTGGCGCACGCTGGCGCTCAACGCGAACGAGCCTGCGGTGCCGGCGGCGCTGATCACCGTCAGCCAGCGCCAGTCCAGCCGGTTCATCCACAGCGGCGCGCCCAGCGTGCCCACCAGATAGCCGGCAAAGCAGATCGAGCCGATCAGGCCCACCGACTTGGAGTCGAGCGCGAACGAGTCGGCCAGGCTGCCCAGCATCACCGGCAGCGAGTTGAACGGCAGCCCGCCGATGGTCGAGGCGACGCTGGCGGCCAGCATCATCGCGATCACGGCACGATCGCGCTGGGCGGTGGCGGTGAGGGTACTCATGCGGAGATTCGTGTTGCGCACAGGCGCAGGATGGGCCGGCGCCGGGCCGCGCCGGGGCCGTGGATGCCGCGCGCGCTGAGGGCGCGCGCGCCGCGTCACATGTAGAGGATGACCTGGTCGTTCAACACCGACGGCCGGTCCTGGCCGACGACGTGGATCGCCATCTCGAGCGTCAGTTGCACACCCGACTTGACCTGCTCGACCGCCTTGACGCGTGCGCGGCCGTGGATGCGGCAGCCCGACGGCACCGGGGCCGAAAAGCGCAGCCGGTCGGAACCGTAGTTGACCATGTTGCCGAAGCCGGTGACCTCGAAGTCCAGCGGCAGCCGCAGCCGGCTGACCAGCGCTTGCACCAGCATGCCGTGCGCGATGGTGGTGCCGAAGGGGCTTTCGGCCTTGGCGCGCGCCGGGTCGGTGTGGATCCAGTAGTCGTCACCCGACAGCGCCGCGAACTGGTCGATGATCTGCTGCGTGACGGTGAACTCGTTGGACCAGCCCGACCACCGCTCGGACACCAGCGCGCGCATCGCGTCGATGTCCTTGCACGAGACCTGGCGCTTGGGCGCTTCGGCCACCGACGCAGCAGTCGGCGCCGGCGCGGCAGCTGCCGCATCGGCCTCGGCCGCGATCACGCCCGGTTGCGCCGAGTCCAGCGGCGTATAGCGCAGCAGCGTGAAGCTGCCCGGGCGGTGGTCGAACACCGGGCGCACGCGCTGGCCGACCTTCAGGTCTTCGGGCGCGACGCCAACGATGGTGGTGTTCAGATGCGGCCCCTGGTCGAGCTGCACCACGGCCAGCAGCTGCGGCATCTCGTCGGTGAATTCCGGCAGCGTGGGCACGCGCGCCACGGTGTAGGTGTAGAGG
>CALBTN010000071.1 GCA_937967345.1 uncultured Rubrivivax sp.
GTGTAGCCGGCGACGCGCCGATCGCCCAGGTCGAGCGTGGCCTGCAGCGCCAGCTCGCTGCGCGGCGCGAGCCGATCGGCGCGGTGGCCCAGCTCGGCCGCGCTCAGCACCCGCCGCACCACGGTGTGGCCTTGGGTGTCGGTCAGCGCCAGCTCGACCGCGGGCATGAGCACCGCCGTTGGCGCCTTGTTCTGCAGCACCAGCGTCAGCCGGTAGTGCGCGCTGTCGGGCAGGCGCACCAGGGCGCTGCTGTCGACGTTGAGCGCGGCGATGTGCCTGGGCGCTTGCACGCGGCAGCCCAGCGCTGCGCAGGCCGCTTGCAGCGGCGCGATGGCGGCGGGCCAGCGTGCCGCCAGCTCGTCGCGGTAGTGCAGCGCCAGCTGGCCGGCCAGCAGTGTCGCCAGCAGCACAACGATGCCCGCCAGCAGGCCGCGCCGGCGCGGCTGCCGCCAGCGTTCGGCGCGCTCGGCACGCCGCAGGAACTGCGGCAACTCGCCGCTGGCCGCGCTGCCGGCGCTACCCGCAGCCAAAGCGGGCAGTGCCGGCTCGGCCGGCGATGCATCTTGCAGCGCCGCCTGCGCCGCCGCATTCTCATCAAGCACGAGTGGATTCGCCGCGGTCCCGGGCTGGGCGACAGGTTCCGCGACGGGCGCGGTGTGATCCATCGCTGCGGCGTCGATCTGCGCGGCGGCCCAGTCGGCTTCGCCGTGGCCGGCCCCCGCTTTGACGGCGCTGGTTGTGGCCGCCGCCACGCTTGCCTCGGGCGGTGTTGCGGTGGCAGGACCGGGCGCGGGCTCGGCTGTGGCCCCGATCTGTGGTTCAACCTTGAGTGCGATGACCGCCGGCGCGACGCGCCCGGCTTCGGCGCCGTCGGCCCGGCCGGTGTTGTCGGGCGCAGCACCCGCCAGCGTGTTGGCGGTGGCGCCGGGCTGCGGCGTTGCGCCCGGCGCGCTGGCATCGAGTTCGAACAGCCGTTGTGCGCCGTTGAAGACCTCGGCGCAGCGGCCGCATCGCACCCAGCCCTCGGACACCTTCAGCTGATCCGGCACCACGCGGAACACGGTGCCGCAGGCGGGGCAGCGCGTGGCCAGGTTCATCGCGTCAGCTGGCGTCGACCGGGCGGCTTGCCGTCATCAGGATCCAGCCGTCCTGGGTGTCGCTGACCTGCAGCGTCAGCCACTGGCGGTACGCGGCCTGCAGTTGCTCGGTCTGGCGCTCGAGGATGCCGGCCAGCACCAGCGTCGCGCCCGGGCGCAGCCGCGCGCACAACAGCGGCGCCAGCACCTGCAGCGGGGTGGCGAGGATGTTGGCCAGTACCAGCGAATAGCTGCCGCTGGCCGCCTGCGGCGCGCCGGCTCGCAGCACGACGTGGTTGGCCTGCGCGTTGAGCGCGGTGGCCTGCACCGCGGCGGGGTCGATGTCGACCGCGTCGATGTCGCGTGCACCGTGCAGCGCCGCGGCGATGGCCAGGATGCCCGAGCCGCAGCCGTAGTCGAGCACGCGCGCGTCCGGCGCGCCGAGCACGGCCGCGTGCGTGGCCAGCCAGCGCAGGCACATGCGCGTGGTCGGGTGGGTGCCGGTGCCGAAGGCCAGCCCTGGGTCGAGCCGGATGGCGCGCTTGGCCGCGGGCGGGACGTTATGCCAACTGGGCACGATCCAGAAGTCGTCGGTGATCGCCACCGGCGCGAACTGCGACTGCGTCAGCCGCACCCAATCCTGCTCGGGCAGCGGTTGCAGCGATTGCAGCACCAGCTCCGCTGCCCAGTCCTGCGCCAGCAAGGCGGCGCTGGCGGTGCAGGCTAGCGCCTCGCCGGCGAACAGCGCGCGCAGCGTCGATCGCTGCCAGCCCGGCTGCGGCGCCGGCATGTCGGGCTCGCCGAACAGCGCCTGCTCGGCGTCGCTGCCGGCGTCGGCATCCTCGACCGACACCGACAGCGCGCCGAGTTCGTCGATCAGCGCGTCGGACACCGGCTCGACCAGCGCCTGCGGCGCGCGCAGCACGAGTTCGTACATCGGGTCAGTGCTGCTGCTGGCTGCTGCGGCCGGCGGCGCGAAGCAAGCCGGCCACGGATGAGCGGTACACCGCCGCCAGCGGCAGCCGCCGATGCGCGCCGCCGCGCAGGACGCTCACCGCTTGTGCTGGCCCAGCCAACCTTCGAGGTAGTGGATGCCAGTGCCGCCCTCGACGAACTTGGCGTCGACCATCAGCTCGCGGTGCAGCGGAATGTTGGTCTGGATGCCCTCGATCACGGTCTCGGACAGCGCGGTGCGCATGCGCGCCAGCGCCTGCGCGCGCGTGTCGCCGTGGCAGATCAGCTTGCCGATCATCGAGTCGTAGTTGGGCGGCACGAAGTAGTTGGTGTAGGCGTGCGAATCGACGCGCACGCCGGGGCCGCCCGGGGTGTGCCACTTGGTGATGCGCCCGGGCGAGGGCACGAACTTGTACGGATCCTCGGCGTTGATGCGGCATTCGATCGCGTGGCCGCGCATCTGCACCTGGCGCTGCGTGAACGGCAGCTTCTCGCCGGCGGCGATGCGGATCTGCATCTGCACGATGTCGATGCCGGTGACCATCTCGGTCACCGGGTGCTCGACCTGCACCCGCGTGTTCATCTCGATGAAGTAGAACTCGCCGTTTTCGTACAGGAACTCGAAGGTGCCCGCGCCGCGGTAGCCGATGCGCTTGCACGCCGCGGCGCAGCGCGCGCCGATGCGCTCGATCAGCCGGCGCGCGATGCCCGGCGCCGGCGCTTCCTCGATGATCTTCTGGTGGCGCCGCTGCATCGAGCAGTCGCGCTCGCCCAGCCACACCGCGTTGCGGTGTTCGTCGGCCAGCACCTGGATCTCGACGTGGCGCGGGTGCTCGAGGAACTTCTCCATGTACACGGCCGGGTTGCTGAAGGCCGCGCCGGCCTCGGCCCGCGTGGTCTGCACCGCGTGCAGCAGCGCGGCTTCGGTGTGCACCACGCGCATGCCGCGCCCGCCGCCGCCGCCGGCCGCCTTGATGATCACCGGGTAGCCGATCGTGCGGGCGATGCGGATGATCTCCTTGGGGTCTTCGGACAGCACGCCGTCCGAGCCCGGCACGCAGGGCACGCCCGACTTGATCATCGCCTGCTTGGCCGCGACCTTGTCGCCCATGATGCGGATCGACGCTGGCGTCGGCCCGATGAAGGTGAAGCCGCTGCGCTCGACGCGCTCGGCGAAGTCGGCGTTCTCCGACAGGAAGCCGTAGCCGGGGTGGATCGCCTCGGCGTCGGTGACTTCGGCGGTCGAGATGATCGCCGGCATGTTCAGGTAGCTCAGCGGGCTGGCAGCCGGGCCGATGCACACCGCCTCGTCGGCCAGCTTGACGTACTTGGCCTCGCGGTCGGCCTCGGAATACACCATCACCGCGCCGACGCCCATTTCGCGGCAGGCGCGCTGGATGCGCAGGGCGATCTCGCCTCGGTTCGCGATCAGTATTTTCTTGAACATGGTGCTCGGCTCGATCGCCCTAGCGGGCTGCGCCCGCTGGGCAATTTGGCTGCGCCGCCACGCCGGCGGCGTGGCCGCCTCGATTCGCGATCAGCGTCTTCATGATCGTGGCGTCCGGCGCTGCGGCTATTCGATGACGAACAGCGGCTGGCCGAACTCGACCGGCTGACCGTTCTCGACCAGCACCTTGGTGATCGTGCCGGCATGGCCGGCCTCGATCTCGTTCATGATCTTCATCGCCTCGATGATGCACACCGGGTCGTTGGCCTGAACCACGCTGCCGATGTCGGCCAGCGGCTTGGCGCCGGGGCTGGACGCGCGGTACAGCGTGCCGACCATCGGCGAGGTCACCACGTAGCCGGTTTCGGCTGGCGGTTCAGCCACTGCGGGCGCGGCGGCCGGCGCTGCCGCACGCGGTGCCTCGACCGGCGGGGCCACGCCGACCGGCAGCGCATAAGCGCCCATCGGCGCGGCCACGGCCACCGCGCTGGCCTTGACGATGCGTACTTTGCCTTCGGCTTCGGTGATCTCGAGTTCCGAGATGTTCGATTCCGACACGAGGTCGACCAGCGTCTTCAGCTTGCGCAGATCCATGTAGTTACTCCAAGCGGCCGTCGCTTCGATTGATGCGCAAGTTGCGGCCAAAAAGTGCAAACGTCGTCGAACTGGCTATGCAACTTGCGACGTGCGGCTTTCAGCGATGAGCTGGCGGCAATTCTGCACGATTCGGCAGCCGGCGCCAACGTCTGCTCAGACGATGTTTTTTCGGCTCGGTTGCAGCCGCGGCGGCGTTACAGGCCGCGCGCCCAGGCCACCAGCTCGTCGTAGTGGGTCTCGCCGAGCTTGCGTTGCACGACGTTACCCGACGCATCGAGCAGTACCGTGAACGGCAGTGCGGCGGCGCGGTTGCCCAGCGCGCGCACGAGCTCGGTGCCCGAACTGCCGGCCAGGCCCACCGCAAACCCCAGCGGCAGCTTCTTCAGGAACTCCTGTACCGGGGCCAAGCTGTCGATCGCCAGGCCGATCACCTGCAGTTGCTGCGCGTGGTTGCGCGCGAAGCGGTCGAGCTCGGGCAGCTCCTTCACGCACGGCGGGCACCAGGTGGCCCAGAAGTTGATCAGCAGCGGCTTGCCGCGGAGCTCGGCGAGCACCAGTTCGCCGCCTTCGGGGCGCGCGAAGCGCAGGCTGAACAGGTCGAGCCGTGTGCCGTCGCTGGCGGTGATCGATGCCGCGCGGCGCTGGTACCAGGCGGCGCCGCCGAGGGCCGCCAGCACGCCGGCACCGGCCAGCAGCCTGCGCCGCGTGGTCAGGCCCATCGCACGCTGCGCTGCGCGGCGCAGCGCGCCGCACCGACATGACGGCGAGGCGGCAGCGTCATCGGTCGTCGGCCTCGAGCAGCCGGCGCAACGCAGCGCTGTCGCCGCGCCAGGTGCGCCCGCGCGCGTCGGGCTTGAGTGCGCCACGCAGGTCGTCCAGGTCGCGCACCGCCAGATGCAGCATGACGCGCTCGCCCAGCGGCGGGC
>CALBTN010000072.1 GCA_937967345.1 uncultured Rubrivivax sp.
GCATGAAGGACGTCTGCATGTTCACCGCCAGCAGAACGCCGAACCAGATCAGGTCGATGCCCAGCTTGTCCGCCACCGGGCCCAGCAGCGGGATGACGATGAACGACAGCTCGAAGAAGTCGAGGAAGAACGCCAGAACAAAAATCATGACGTTGACCAGGATCAGGAAGCCCACCTGCCCGCCAGGCAAGTCGGCAAGCAAGTGCTCGACCCACTTCGGTCCGTCGGCGGCCTGGAACACCATGCTGAACACGGTGGCGCCGACCAGGATGAACATCACGAACGAGGCCAGCTTGGTGGTCGAAGCCAGCGCCTGGGTGAGCAGCTTGCGGGTCATGCGGCCACGCAGGGCCGCCATGATCAATGCGCCCATTGCGCCCATCGCGCCACCCTCGGTGGGGGTGGCGATGCCCAGGAAGATGGTGCCCAGCACGAGGAAGATCAGCAACAGCGGCGGGATCAGCACGAAGGGGACGCGCTCGGCCAGTTTCGACAGCAGGCCCATCTTGGTCAGGCGGTTGATGATGGCGATCAGCCAGGCGACGAACACCCCGCCGCACATGGCGACCACGATCTTCTCGTCGGTGGGAACCGACTCGACCGGCTTGTTCAACCACCAGGTGTGCACGTCGGCCATGTGGGTCGCCAGCAGCACCGCCACCACGGTCGAACTCAGGGCCAGCACGACAAGCGAGAAATAGCCGGCGCTGCCGTTCGGTTCACGCAGGCTGCGTGCTTCAGGGGGCAGCGCGGGCACCGCTGATGGCCGGAAGATGGCCAGGATCACCACCCACAGCACGTACAACCCGACCAGCATGAACGCGGGCGTGAAGGCGCCCTTGTACATGTCGCCGACGCTGCGGCCGAGTTGATCCGCCATGATGATCAGCACCAACGACGGCGGGATGATCTGCGCCAGCGTGCCCGACGCGGCGATGACCCCGGCGGCCAGCGGCCGGTTGTAGCCGTAGCGCAGCATGATGGGCAGCGAGATCAAGCCCATCGAGATCACCGATGCGGCCACCACGCCGGTGGTGGCCGCAAGCAGCGCGCCGACGAAGATCACCGCGAAGGCCAGGCCGCCGCGCAACGGGCCGAACACCTGGCCCACGGTGTCGAGCAAATCCTCGGCCATGCCGCTGCGTTCGAGGATCAGCCCCATCAAGGTGAAGAACGGCACCGCCAGCAGCGTGTCGTTGGCCATGATGCCGATCAGCCGCTCCGGCAGCCAGCCGATGATGGCCGGCGGGAAAACGCCCAGTTCGATGCCGACGAAGCCGAAGAACAGGCCGCAGGCACCCAGGCTGAAAGCCACCGGAAAGCCCAGCAGCAGGAAGAAAACCAGCCCCACGAACATGACGGGGGCGAAGTTGGCAGCGATGAATTCCATGGCGCGTGGTTCCAGTCAACGCTGGCTGTGCGCGGCGGTTGCGCCTGCGGCGGACTCGGTCTCGAGCCGCAGCGATTCGAGCAGTTCCTCCTCGGCTGTCTTGTCGCCCAGGCGCCCCATCGGATCCGGCCCCTGGCCACGCAGGTAGGCGATACGCTTGATCAGCTCGGACCAGCCCTGCAGCATCAGCAGGAAGAAGCCGATCGGCAGCGCCAGCCACACCGGCCAGCGGATCAAGCCCCCGGGGTTGCCCGACATCTCGCCCGACTGGAACTTGGAGATCAGCATCGGCAGGCCGAGGTACAGCGTCAACAGGCACAGCGGCGTCAGGAAAAACGCGAAGCCGATGATGTCGATCCACACCTGCGCGCGCTTGGGAAGGCGGCTGTTGATCACGTCGATGCGAACGTGCTCGCGGTGCAGCAAGGTGTAGCCGGCCGCCAACAGGAACGACCAGGCGAACAGATACCACTGGATCTCGAGGAAGGCGTTCGAGCTGTAGTTGAACACCTTGCGCACCACCGCGTTGCCGGCGCTGATCACCGTGGCGGCGAAGATGAGCCAGATGACGTGCTTGCCCACCAGGGCGTTGAGCTTGTCAATGGCCTGGGACAGCTTGAGCAGCGCTTGCATCGTTGTCTCCGTCGTCGGCAGCGGCGCGGTGGCGAGTCTGGCGGCGGTTGCCGCTCGACGCCCTCTTGCGGGGCCGCAGCCTTGCGTGGCCGGATTCTATTGAGCACTGCCGCGCACAGCGGCGGGACTTTCTCGGGGGCGCGAGGCGCTCAGGCCGGCTGATTCAGGCCGCCCGTGGCCTGAGCTTCGCTGCTTGCGCCGACGGGTCGCTCAAGGTGATCCACTGCCCAGTTGCAGACTCGCCGGGCATGGGTGCAGTCCTTCGCTGGCGCTGGACATCGCGGCACACGGCCGGCATCGCTGATGTGCGAGCAGCGCACAAAAAGAAACGGCCCGGTCGAAGCACCGGGCCGAAGATACCTTGCGAGGGGAATCACAAGATACCGAGGAGACAACCATCCACGGATGTTGCAGCTTTAGCGGCCGCAACCGAGCGTGAGATGCGGGGTCGCCTCGGAAAGTTCCATCAGCAAGGGGCCGCAGCCCCTTGTTGTTCTCAGGCGCGCTTGACCTTGGCAGCGGCTTGCGAAGCCTTCACCGCGGTGTCGGTCACGGCCGTGAAGTTGGCTTCGGCAACGTCGGCGGCTTGCTTGGCGGCCTTGCTGACGCTCTCGTAGGCGTTGTTCGCGGCGGCCATGGCCGACTTGACCAGCGCCACGGCGTTCTCGCTGCCGGCCGGCGCGTTCTTCAGCGCGCTGTCCACGCCCGAGGCGAAGACCTTCTGGGTCTCGGCGAACTGGGCTTCGGCAACCTTGGTCACCTCGGCTTGCACGGCAGCCAGGATGTCATACACATGACGGTTGTACGACGCGGCCTTCTCGGCGGTCGGCTGCAGCAGCGTGGCTTGCAGGGCCACCAGCTCTTGCGCGTCCTTCACCGACAGGACGGCGCGCGCGTTGTCGGCGGCTTCGCCCAGGCTGGTCTTGGCGACTTGCAGGTTCAGTTCGACCAGCTTCTCGACGCCTTCGAAGGTCTTGTTGCTCAGATCAAACAGGGTCTCGACGTTGGCCTTTTGCGCGGCAACAACTTGTTCAGCGGTCATCATGGTGCGTTTCTCCAGGTGGGTTGAAAACTTGGTGTCTGCGGCTTCAGCAACTTTGCTGCGCTGCAACATGAAACGAAGTATAGAGCACTTGCCCGGGATTGCAAGACTTTTTTGCTGCGGCGCAGCAAGAATGTTGCAACCGAGGCCAAGAGCACCGTGATCGGTGCAGCGCTCGCGCATGGCGCCGCTGCGGCGCATGCGACGCGGCGCGATCGAGCCCGCAGCCGGACTGCGCAACAATTGGCGCCATGTCCACACCCACCATCCAGCGTGCGCGAGTGCTGATCGCGCGCCAGGTGTTCGACGAGACCGTCGAACGGCTGTCCCGGCACTTCGACGTGCATCACAACCAGGCTGATGCGCGGTGGACGCAGGCCGAGCTGATCCAGCGCTTGCAAGGCATGGACGGCTTGTTCATCACCGGCGGCGAAAGCATCGATGCGAGGCTGCTGCAGGCCTGCCCGCAGCTGCGCGCGGTGTGCTCGATGGCGGTGGGCTACAACAACATCGACCTGCCGGCGTGCACCGCGCGCGGCGTGCTCGTCAGCAATGCGCCCGGGGTGCTCACCGAGACCACCGCCGACCTGGGCTTTGCGCTGATGCTCGCCGCGGCGCGGCGTATCAGCGAGGGCGAACGCTTCCTGCGCGACGGGCAGTGGCAGCGCTGGAGCCACGACATGTTCGCCGGTGCCGATGTGCACGGCAGCACGCTGGGCGTGCTCGGCATGGGCCGTATCGGTCAGGCCATCGCGCGCCGCGGCGCGCTCGGCTTTGGCATGCGGGTGCTCTATCACAACCGCTCGCGGCTGCCGGCCGAGGCCGAAGCCCGACTCGGCGCAAGCTACGTGACCAAGGAAGCGCTGTTGCGCCAGGCCGACCATCTGATGCTGGTGCTGCCCTACGGGCCGCAATCGCACCACGCGATCGGCGCGGCCGAGCTGGCGCTGATGAAGCCCACCGCCACGCTGACCAACATCGCGCGCGGCGGCATCGTCGACGAGGCGGCGCTGGCCGAGGCGCTGCGCGAGCGGCGCATCGCCGCGGCCGGCCTGGACGTGTTCGAAGGCGAACCGGCAGTGCACCCC
>CALBTN010000073.1 GCA_937967345.1 uncultured Rubrivivax sp.
GCGCCGTGTTCGGCCTGCACCGCCTGGGCGAAGGGGTGGATCGACGCCGCGTCGGTCAGGTCGACGCGGCTGAAGCTGGCGCGCTGGCCGTCGGCGCGGATCGCCGCGGCGGTGGCTTCGCCGCTGTCGGCGGCGATGTCGGCGACGACCACCTGCGCGCCGGCACGCGCCAGCGCCTGCGCGGTGGCGCGGCCGATGCCCGAGCCGGCGCCGGTGACGATGGCGATCTGGTTGTCTAGGGTCATGGGGTGTCCTTCAGTGGTGTGCGTTGGCGTTCGATGGCGGGTCAATGCGCTCTGGCAGCGAGGAAGTCCGACACCCTGGCGCGCGTGTCGGGGTGGTCGTAGAGCCGGCGCGTCTCAGTGATCTCGTCGGCAAACCCGTCGCGCGCGGGGTCGGTGGTGGCGGCGATGCAGCGCTTGTTGGCGGCCAGCGCGGCCTTGGGCATCGCCGCGACGCGCTGCGCGAGCCGGGCCGCGAACTCAGCCAGCTGCGCGTGCGGCAGCGCCCACTGCACCAGACCCAGCCGCTCGGCAGCGCTGCCGTCGACCACCTCGGCGCCCAGGATCAGCCGCCTGGCCAGCCCCGGGCCGACGAGCCGCGTCAGCCGCTGCGTGCCGCCGGCGCCGGGCAGCAGCCCCAGCCGCGCTTCGGGCAGGCCCAGGCGCGCTTCGTTGGCCGCCACGCGCAGGTCGCAGGCCAGCGCGAGCTCGAAGCCTGCGCCCAGCGCCGGGGCGCTGATCTCGGCCAGCGTGACCAGCGGCGCGGCTTCGAGCCGCGCGAACAGCCGCTGCATCTGGTGCACCACCTCGGTCATGCGATCGGGGCCGTCGGCAGTGGCAAAGCACGACGCCATCAGCGCCAGGTCGGCGCCGGCGCTGAACGCGCGCTGCTCGCTTCGCAGGTGCAGCAGCGCGATGCGTTCATCGCCGATCGCCTGGTCGAGCACCGCGTCAAGCTCCGCGATCAGCCGCTCGTCCAGCGCATTCACCGGCGAGCGCGCCAGCGTGGCCACCAGCACGCGGCCGATGCGTTCGGTGGCGAGCAGCGTGGCCATGGTCTCAGCTTTGCTGCAGGTGCAGCTCCTGCAGCTTGCGCCGCAGCAGCTTGCCGGTGGCGGTGCGCGGCAGCGCGTCGATGCAGCGCAGCCAGCGCGGGCGCTGGTGCGGCGGCATCGCCTCGAGCGTGGCGCGCAGCGTGGCTTCCACCGCCGCGCTGTCGCTGACCACGTAGTAGAAGGCCACCGCATCGACGCCGTCGCCATCGGGCACGCACACCGCCGCGCCCTCGGCGATGCCGGGGGCCTGGCGCGCCATGCGCTCCTCGAGCTCGACCAGGTTGACCCAGCGGCCGCGGATCTTCACCAGCGAATCCTCGCGCCCGGCAAAGCGCCAGCCGCTGGCTGGGTCGTGCGCGAACAGGTCGGCCGGGCAGAATGCACCGTCGCGGAAGTGCTCGCTTTGCGCTTGCGGCCGATCGAAGTAGCCGATCGCCAGTGTCGGCGCGCGGATCATCAGCCTGGTGGGCTGGCCTGCATTGACGTCGTAGGCGCCATGGATGTCGATGCCGGGCGAGGGCGCGAAGCCGTTGCCGTGGTCGATCATCACCAGCACCAGCGTTTCGGATGCGCCGTAGCCGTTGACGATGGTCAGCCCGGTCTGCTCGCGCCAGGCGTCGCGCAGGCTGGCCGGCAGCGCTTCGCCGGCCGACACGCACAGCCGCACGCCCGCGGCAGCGATGGCCGGCGCGAGCCCGGCGTGCAGCATGTTGCGGTACAGCGACGGTACGCTGAACAGCACCGTGGGGCGCTGCGCCGCCACCGTGGCGGCCACGCTCTCGGCGCTGGGCCAGCACGCATCCAGGATGATCGTCAGCCCCAGCTTCAGCCCCGCGTACAGGGCGTTGGTCTGCGGGTACGAGAAGAACAGCCGCGAGCTGGCGAACAGGCGGTCGCCCGGCCGCAGCCCCAGGCCCTCGCGCGACACCTGTTCGATGCGCCGGGCGAAGCGGTGCGCATGCACCACCGCCTTGGGCTTGCCCGAGGTGCCCGACGAGTGGCACCACACCGCCGGCGCGTCTTCGTCCATCGGCTGCGGCGGCAGCGGTGCGTGCTGCGGCAGCTCGGCGCGCCAGGCCGCGCGGGTCAATAGCCGCTCGCGCCACGGCGCGGGCGTGGTGTCGTCGCCGAGCTCGCCCTCGGCCTGGTCGACCACGATCAGCTTGAAGTCACTCTCGCCGAGGATGTAGAGCCAGTCGGCGGCCGGCACCTGCGGGTTGACGCCGACCGCGATCGCGCCGCACCAGATCGACGCCAGGAAGGCCACCACCCAGTCGGCGCTGTCGGGCAGCTTGATCGCGACGCGGTCGCCGGGTAGCACGCCGTGCGCGCGCCAGCACGCGGCGCTGCGCGCGACCCGGTCGCGCAGTTCGCCGTAGCTCAGGGCCTCGCCGCAGTGGCACAGCAGCGCGGGGTGCTGCGCGTCGTGGCCGTCGAGCAGCACGGCCGCCGCGTTCATCAGGCGCGGGGCGCGCCCGGCGGCGCCGGGCGCTTCGGTTGGTTCGGGGTGCAGCGTCGACAGCGTCATCGTGAACCTCGCGCTCGTTGTTCAGGGCGCTGCCGCGCCAGCCAGCTCGCGCAGCAGGCGCTGCGCGTGCGCGGCGGCGACCAGGCGGCGGTAGTTCGACGGCGTGGCGGTGCTGCGCATCGGGCTGACCTGCTGCTGCACCAGCTTGCCCAGTGCCGCCAGCGTGGTGTCGTCCACCGGCTTGCCCAGCAGCGCCGCCGTGCCCTGCAGCCACAGCGGGTGCGAGTTGGTGCCGCTGATGGCCACGCGCAACGCGGCCAGCGCATCGCCTTGCAGCCGCAGCGCGATCGCCACGCCGGCCAGCGGAAAGTCCATCGCGGCGCGCACCCGTGCCTTCAAGTAGCCGCTGCGCACGCCGAGCTCGCGCGCCGGCAGGTGCACCTGCACCAGCAGCTCGTCGCGCTCGACCGCCAGATGCGCGGCGCCATCGTCGCGATAACACTCGGCCAAGGGCAGCCGCCGCGTGCCGCGCTGCGACAGCCAGTCGGCGTGCGCGTCCAGCGCGATCAGCGCCGGTGCCAGGTCGCCGCTGAAGGCGGCGTGGCAACGCTCGCCTTGCGGCGCCACGTGGCACACCGTGCCGCCGCGCTTCAGGCAGTAGCCGTTGGCGTGGCGCCACCATTCGCTTTGGTTGTAGTACACGCAGCGCGTGTCCAGGCACAGGTTGCCGCCGAGGGTGGCGACGCTGCGGTGCCCGGGGCCGGCGGCGGCGCGCGCGGCCTGCGCCAGCGCGGCGTAGTCGGCTTCGATGCGCGCGTCGCCGGCCAGCTGCGCCAGCGTCACACCGGCGCCCAGCGTCAAACCCTCGCTGCCGAACTCGATGCGCGCGGCGCCTTGCACGCGGCCCAGGTCCACCAACTGCGGTGGTGCTTCCAGGCCGCGGCGCAGGTTGGGCACCAAGTCTGTGCCGCCGGCCAGCGCCCGCGCGCCGGGGTCGGCTGCCAGCAGCGCCGCGGCTTCGCCGTAGGTGGACGGGCGCGACAGGCGGAACGCGGGCAGGTGTTGCATGGTCAGCGGCTCATCTCGGATTCACTTGGCGGTGGCCGCGATCGCGCTGGCCAGTGCCTCGGCAGCGGAAGTTTTCGCCGCCGCGCGGCGCGCTTGCAGCCGCTGCTCGCGGCGGCGCTGCTGCAGCGCCCCGAGCACGCGGTCGGGGGTCACCGGCAGCTCGTGCAGCCGGATGCCGACCGCGTCGTACACGGCATTGCACAGCGCCGGCGGGAAGCCGTGCAGCGCGCCCTCGCTGGCCTCCTTGGCGCCGAAGGGGCCCAGCGGGTCCATGCTTTGCACCAGGTGCACTTCGATGGCTGGCGACTCGGCGATGGTCGGGATGCGGTAGTCGAGGAAGTTCGGCCGCAGCGGCAGGCCCTCGTGGTGCTGCGTCTCCTCGCTCAAGGCCTGGCCCATGCCCATCCACACCGCGCCTTGCACCTGGCCTTCGACCGCCAGCGGGTTGATGGCAAAACCGCAGTCGTGCGCGGCCCAGACCTTGTCGACCCGCACCACGCCGGTGTCGGTGTCGACGCTGACCTGCACTGCCTGCGCGGCATACGAGAAGCCCGCGGTCGAGCCCACCGCCGCGCCGCGGAACTTGCCGCCCTGGGTTTCCTTGGGTGTCGACCAGGTGCCCTTGACGGTGATGGTGCCGCTGTCTGCCAGCGCGGCCTCGACCACTTCGTTGAAGCTCGAGCGCCGGTCGGTGCCGAGCACGCTGCAGCACTCGCCGGCCCATTCGATCGCCTCGGGCGTGGCGTCGAGCCGGCGCGCGGCGGCGTCGAGCAGCACGCGCTTGAGTTCCTCGGCCGCGCGCAGCGCCGCGTTGCCGACCATGAACGACACGCGCGACGAATACGAGCCGTTGTCCTTGGGCGTGAGCGCGCTGTCGGTGGCGATGACGCGGATGCGCGCCAGCGGCAGCTGCAGCACCTCGGCCACCACCTGCGTCAGCAGCGTCGACGAGCCCTGGCCGATGTCGGACGCGCCGGTGAGGATGGTGATGCTGCAGTCGAAGTCCAGCTTCAGGTTGACCACCGCGTGCGGCTCGCCGCTCCAGTGCACCGGCTTGGCCGAGCCCGACACGTAGTGCGAGCAGGCCATGCCGATGCCGCGCTTGATGTGCGGCGCATCGTCGTGCCCGCTGTGGCTGTCGTGCCGCTGCGCCCAACCCGACGCCTGCTCGACCCAGTCCATGCAGGCGGGCAGGCCGTAGGAGTTGACCTGCAGGTCGTTCAGCGTGCGGTACGGCGCGGCGATCAGGTTGGCGCGGCGCAGCGCGAACGGGTCCAGCCCGAGCTGGGTGGCCAGCTCGTCGAGCAGCGTCTCGAAGGCCTGGCGCACGTTGACCGCGCCGTGGCCGCGCATCGCGCCGCACGGCGGCAAGTTGGTGTAGACCCGGTACCCGCGAAAGCGTACCGCGCCGACGCGGTACAGCGCGTGCAGCAGCGCGCCGGCGTACAGGATGGTCACCAGGCCGTAGCCGCCGTAAGCACCGCCGCGCTGCACCACCTCGGCATCCACCGCGGTGATTTCGCCGCTGCGCTTGACGCCGATCTTCAGCCGCACGTCGGTGGCCGGGCGGCCGCGGTGGGTGAGGAAGACCTCCTCGCGCGACTGCTGCGTGGTCACCGTGGCGCAGGCCGCGCGTGCCAGCGCAGCCGTGATCATCTCGAAGTTCAGCGGCTCGACGCGGTGGCCGAAGCCGCCGCCGACGAAGGGCTTGACGACGCGGATGCGCGAGCTGTCCAGCCCCAGCACCTGTGCGAGCGTCAGGTGCAGGTAGTACGGCACCTGCGTCACCGAATGCACGGTGAGGCGCTCGGCCTCGGCGTCCCACGAGGCCACCGAGGCGTTGAGTTCGATCTGGCCGTGCGCGACCTCGGCGCAATGCGTGTGGCGTTCCAGTACCAGGTCGGCCGCGGCCATGCCGGCGTCGACGTCGCCGAAGTCCTGCTCGACCTGGCGCTCGATGTTGCCGCGGCGGTTGTCGTGCAGCGCCAGCGCGCCCTCGGCGCGCGCGTCGGCGGCGGTGAAGTAGGCCGGCAGCGGCTCGATGTCGAGCGTGATCGCGCGCAGCGCGGCTTCGGCCGTGGCTTCGTCCACCGCCGCCACCGCCGCCAGCGGCTCGCCGCGGTAGCGCACGCGCTCGCGCGCCAGCGGCCACTCGTTCTGCGCGATCGGGATCACGCCGTAGGGCGCCGAGAAATCCTCGCCGGTGATCACCGCGTGCACGCCCGGCAGCGCGAGCGCGGCCGAGGTGTCGATGCCGTGGATCAGGCCGTGCGCCACCGGGCTGCGCAGGATGCGCCCGACCAGCGTGGGCCCCAGTGGCAGGTCGGCGGTGTAGCGCGCGCGGCCGGTGACCTTGTCGACGCCGTCGATCAGCGGCGTGCGCACGCCGATGCCGGCGGCGCCGGCCGGCGCCGGGTGGCTGTGCTGCGAGGAGCCCGCGGCGCTGCGCTGCGCAGTCATGCCGCCACCTGCGCGGCGCTTTGCACCGCTTCGATGATCTTGACGTAGCCGGTGCAGCGGCACAGGTTGCCAGCCAGCGCTTCGCGGATCTGCGCCTGGCTGGGCTGCGGCTCGCGGCGCAGCAGCGCTTCGCTGGCCATGATCATTCCCGGCGTGCAAAAGCCGCACTGCGCGCCCAGCGACTCGTGGAACGCGCGCTGCAGCCGGCCCATGCGCCCGCCCTGCACCAGGTGCTCGACGGTTTCGATGCGCTGGCCGTCGCAGGTGGCGGCCAGCGTCAGGCAGGCCAGGCGCGGCTGGTCGTCGATCAGCACGGTGCAGGCGCCGCATTCGCCGCCGTCACAGCCCTGCTTGGTGCCTGTCAGGCCGAGGGTGCCGCGCAGCACGTCGACCAGCAGCGCGTGGTCGGCCACCGCGTGCTGCGCGGTACGGCCGTTGACGTTCAGGCTCAGCAGGCTCTTGCTCACGGCGCTCGGGCTCCTCGCGGTGGCCCTGCCCGCGGCACGGGAATGGCCTTTGTATTGGCGGATTGTGGTACCACAATACCGATAAAGACTTGATCTGGTTCAACGGTTGGTGCCGGGTGAGGCGGGGCTGCGTGCCGGCGGGCAAACAGCCTTCACCGCAGAGGAACGAAGAGAAGACCTCAGTCTTGGTATTCGTCTGCGAGGACTGTGCGCCCGCTGCGTCTGCGCGGTGAATGAATTGACGATCGGAACGGACCCGCTGCGACGCCGCAGGTTCAGGCCAGCGCGCTCGCCGCCACGCGCTGCTGCAGCCGCGCCCAGCCTTCGTCGACCTCGGCCTGCAGCCGCTGCGTGTCCTCGGCACTCATGTGGCGGTAGCGGCGCTGCAGCGCCAGGTACTGCGCCACCGGGCGCGTGCGCTGCGCCACGTTCAGCGTGTAGCGCTGGCCGTCCTCGATCTCGTACAGCGGATAGGCGCCGCACTCCACCGCGTGGCGCGCGGTGCGCAGCGCGCTGTCGTCGGCCAGGCCCCAGCCGTCCAGGCAGGGGATCAGCAGCGTGATCAGCCGCAGCCCGCGCAGCCGCTTGGCCTTTTCCACCTTGTAGCGCAGGTCGGCCAGGTGGCCGACGCTGGCGCTGGCAGCGTACGGGATGCCGTGCGCGGCCATGATCTCGAGCAGGTTCTTCTTGCGCGTGGTCTTGCCGGCAGGGGTGGAGCCGGTGACCGCGAAGTGTGGTGTCGACGACGACTTCTGCGCGCCGGTGTTCATGTAGCCCTCGTTGTCGAGGCAGAAGTAGATGATGTTCTCGTTGCGCTCGGCCGCCGACGACAGGCACTGGAAGCCGATGTCGTAGGTGCCGCCGTCGCCGGCCAGCACGATCACCTGCGTGTGGGCTCGGCCGCTGGCGTCGAGCGCGCGGCGCAGCCCCGACGCCGCGGCCGCGCTGGCTTCCAGCGTGGGCTGGTACACCGGGATGCGCAGCGAGCTGAACGGCTGCGGCCCGGCGATGATCGCCATGCACGACGGCGGGATCACCGCCATGGTGTCGGGCCCGAGCACGTCCAGGATGTGGCGCAGCGACAGCGGCTCGGCGCAGCCCGGGCAGGCGGCGTGGCCCGAGCACAGCAGCGGCTGCGGCGCGGCGGCTGCCGGCTCGATGGTGGCTTCGATCGTCGCGTTCATCGCACCCACTCCGAATGCACCTGCGCGGTGCCGCCCAGCGCGCGCTCCACGTAGGCCGCGACATGCTCGGGCGCGACGTTCAGGCCGCCGACCCCCGCCAGATAACCGTGGATGCGTGGCGCATCGGTCATGCCGTACAGCGCAGCGCGCAGCTCCTGGTGCAGCACGCCGC
>CALBTN010000074.1 GCA_937967345.1 uncultured Rubrivivax sp.
GGCCTGCGGCTCAACCCGGGCAACACCTACAACGACACCAGCGACGAAGACTCGGGCGCCACCCACGCCGAGCTGATGCGCCAGGCCGCCACGCTGGACCTGGCCTATCTGCACGTGATGCGCGCGCCGGTGCCGCACATCGACGCCTTCGCGCTGGCGCGCGAACATTTCGGACCGCGGCTGATCCTCAACGACGGCTTCGATGCGCTGGGCGCCGAGGCGGCGGTCGAGGCCGGAAGCGGGCAGGCGGTGTCCTTCGCGCGCGACTTCATCGGCAACCCCGACCTGGTGCACCGCGTGCGCCACGGCCTGCCGCTGGCACGCTTCGATCGCAAGACCCTGTACACGCCGGGCGATGCCGGCTACAACGACTACCCCACAGCCTGACGAGACAAAGGACTGTTCATGCCCCCCACCAAGAAGACGACGGCGGCCAAGACCGCGCCCAAGACCGGGTCCAAGACCGGGTCCAAGAGCGGGCCCAAGGCGGCGCTGGCGCTGCCGGCGCCGAAGAAGAGCAAGGCCGCCGCGCACAAGGCCGAGTCGGCCGATTCGGCCGCTGCGGCCGAGACCGGCGCCGCGCCGGGGCAGCGCACGGTCGCGGTCAGCGGTTCGCAATCGGGTCTGGGGCTGGCGATCCGCCGCCACCTCGAGGCGGCGGGCGTGCGCGTCATTGGCATCGACCTGCCGGGCAAGGGCGCCGAGGTCGAAGCCGATCTGTCCAAGCCGGAAGGGCGCAAGCGTGCAGTGCAAGGCGTGAGCGAAGCCTGCGGCGGCACGCTGCAAGGTCTGGTGGCCAACGCCGGCATCGACGCCAAGGACTCGGCGCTGACCTTCGGCGTCAACTACGACGGCGCGGTCGATCTGCTGAAGGGCCTGCAGCCGGCGCTGGCGCGTGCCGCCAAGCATGGTGGCGCCGCCGCAGTGGTCACGGTATCGCATGCGATCCTGATCTCGCCCGGCGTCAAGGTGCGCGCGGCCGACGCGCTGCTCGACGGCAAACCCGGGCGCGCGCGCTTGTGGCTGGGCGGCGGCAACCCGTACCCGGTGAGCAAGCTCGCGCTGGCGCGCTGGATTCGCCGCGAGGCACCCGGTGCCGACTGGGCCGGCGCCGGCATCGTGCTCAACGGCGTGTGCCCGGGCGCGATCGAGACGCCGATGCTCGAGAAGGACCTGAAGGACAAGGTCAAGGGCCCGATCATCCGCGCGATGCCCAAGCCGCTGGGGCGCAACTCCAAGCCCGAGGACCTGGCCGGCATCTACGAGTTCTTGTTGTCGCCGCAGGCGCGCTACATCGTCGGCCAGTTGATCACCGCCGACGGCGGCGTCGAAGCCACCTGGCGCGGCGACGACTGGCCGCGCGCCTGGGACATCTCCACCGCGCGATTCCTGATCAACCTGTTCGGCAACAAGAAGTCGCGCTAGGTGCACCGCGGCCGGCTGCGCTGGCCGCTGACATCGCTGAGCGCCGTACCCAGCGGCCACCGACCGGGGAGGCCTGATGCCGTCCAAGGGCGATCGGATCCAGCCGCCGTCGTTCGACGCGATTCCGTTTCGCGGCATCGTCGAGCAGTCGCTGGTGGGCATCTACGTGGTGCAGGACGAGCGCATCGTCTACGCCAACGAGCGGCTGGCCCAGATGTACGGCTATGCCTTCGATGACTTCGTCGGCATCCCGATCGCACGGCTGATCGCGCTGGCCTCGCTGGCCGAGGTGCAGCGCAACTACCGGCTGCGCATCAGCGGCGAGGTGCCCAACATCCGCTACGTCGCGCAATGCGTGAAGCGCGATGGCGGGCTGATGCACCTGGACATGGAGGCCTCGCACGTCGAATACCGCGGCCGGCCGGCGCTGGCCGGGGTGGCGATCGACATCACCGAGCGCGTGCGCCGGCAAGAGGAACTGCAGCACTCGCGCGAGCAGTTTCGCGCGCTGGCGCAGCGCATCAACAGCGCGCGCGAGACCGAGCGCGCCCGGCTCGCGCGCGACGTGCACGACGTGCTCGGCGGCATGCTGACCTCGGCCAAGATGGACCTGTCGCGCATCGTGCGGCGCAGCGCCGGGCAGCCCGAACTGCAGCGCATCGCGGTCGACCTGGTCGGGCTGCTGCAGCAGACCATCGACACCGCGCGCGCGATTTCCGACGAGATGCACCCGGCCAGCCTGGGGCTGCTCGGGCTGCCGGCGGCGCTGCGCCAGGTGCTGGACAGCTTCGGCGCACGCCACGCGGTGGCGGTGTCGTTCGTGCTCGACGCTGAGCCGCCGCCGCTGCCCGAGGCTACCGCGACGCAGATCTACCGCATCGTGCAGGAGGGGCTGACCAACGTGGCGCGCCATGCGCAGGCCAGCCGCGTCGAGCTGCGGCTGCGGCGGCTCCACGATGCCTTCGAGCTGCGCCTGGCCGACGACGGCCGCGGCATCGATGCGGTGCCGCGGCGGCCGGGGTCGATCGGCCTGTTCAGCATGGCCGAGCGCGCGCGTGAGATCGGTGCCACCGCCACCGCCGTGGCGCGAGCGGGCGGCGGCACCGAAGTGGTGCTGCGCCTGCCGCTGCCGGCCGAACCGAAGGAGCCCACGCCATGATCGACCTGCTGGTGGTCGACGACCACACCATCTTCCGGGCCGGACTGGTGCGGCTGGTGTCGGACGAGCCCGACATGCGCGTCACCGGCGAGGCCGCCGATGGCACCACCGCGCTGGCCATGATCCGCGAACACCGTTACGACGTGGTGCTGATGGACATCAACATGGGTGCGCGCAACGGTCTGGAGACGCTGGCCGCGATCCGCGTCGACTGGCCGCGCCTGCCGGTGATCATGTTGTCGATGTACGTGGAGGCGCAGTACGCGCGGCTGGCGCTGCGCTCGCGCGCCAACGCCTACCTGTCGAAGGACGTCGGTCCCGACGAACTGCTGCGCGCGATCCGCCACGTGGCGCAAGGCGGCGTCTACGTCGGCGTCGGGCTGGCGCCGCTGCTTCTGGCCGATGCCGATGGTGCGGCGGATGCCGCACCGCATAAGGCGCTGACGCCGCGCGAGATGCAGGTGATGCTGAAGATCGCGCGCGGCGTGCCGCTGACCGAGATCGGCACGCAGATGTGCGTCAGCGTCAAGACGATCGGCTCGCATCGCAGCCGCATCCTGCAAAAGCTCGGCGTGGCCAGCAACGCTGAGCTGGTGCAGTACGCGATGCGCCACCGCCTGGTCGACTGAAGGCGGACGCCCGAGGCGGCGTCGCCGTCCGGGCGGCGCGAGCTTGGCGTCGGTTCACAGCCTCGGCGCACGGCCGGCGGCAGTGCCTCGTCTGCGATCAAGACTAGGGGTTAACCCTAGGTGTCTCTCGGAAACCCACACCTTACGCAGTGGCGGCTTGATACCTACCATCCCTGTATCCGAGTTTGACGTGCATCAACACTTTGTCCGTGTGAGCGCTGCCCAGAAGCTTCGAGGCAGCCGGCCCGTTGCCCTGATTCGCGTCATCGGTCGTGTCGTTGATAACCACTTGCCGGCCTGCGCCGGCCCAAGGAGACCGCCAGTGAGCACCGAGAAGAAGTTTGCATCCCACGCCGACGTCGAGGAAAAGCAGGTCAGCTTCAACCAGCTGTCCGAGCACGCCTGGGCCTACACCGCCGAGGGCGACCCGAACACCGGCATCATCATCGGCGACGACGCCGTACTGG
>CALBTN010000075.1 GCA_937967345.1 uncultured Rubrivivax sp.
GCCCACACCGGCGAAGGCATCGACCCACTGCGCGCGGTGCTCGTCGAGGCCGCGCACGCGCACCCGGCCAGCGGCCCCAGTGCGGGCGCAACGCTGGCCTTGCGCCTGGCGATCGACCGCGCGTTCAGCCTGCCCGGCACCGGCACGGTGGTGACCGGCACGATCCACGCGGGGCAGGTCAGCGTGGGCGACGAGCTGGCCTTGCTGCCGGGCCCGGCGGGCGAGGTCACGCGCGTGCGGGTGCGCAGCCTGCATGCACAGAACCAAGCCGTGGCCAGCGCCCATGCCGGCCAGCGCTGCGCGGTCGCGCTGGCCGGGCTGCCGCGCGAAGCCGTCGCGCGCGGCCAGTGGCTGGCGGCGCCGGCCGCAGCGGTGGCCAGCGACTGGGTCGACCTGAGGCTGACGCTGTGGCCGGGTGAGAGCCGCCCGCTGCGCTCGGGCACCCGGGTCCAGGCGCATATCGGCGCGGCCCATGTCAGCGCCACCGTGGCGCTGCTCGATGCCGAACTGCTCGCCCCCGGCGGCACCGCGCTGGCCCAGCTGGTGCTGCACGCGCCGGCCGGCGTCTGGCACGGCGAGCGCGTGCTGCTGCGCGACGCTGCGGCCAGCCGCACCATGGCCGGCGGCACGGTGCTGGATCCCCATGCGCCGACGCGCTATCGGCGCACGCCGCAACGTCTGGCCGAACTGGCCGCGCTGCAGCAGCCCGACTTCGCGCAGCGCCTGGATGCGCTGCTGGCGGTGGCACCGAACGGCATCGACCTGCTGCGCTTCGCCGCGGCGCAGGCGCGGCCGGCCGTGGCGGCAACCCAGCTGCCGGATGCGGCCCTGGCGCAAGCCGGGCACGCGCTGGGCGCGGCCCAGACGCAGGCACTGGGCGACGCGGTGCTGCGCGCGCTCGGGGCGTTTCACGAACGCCAGCCCGACGAGCTGGGGCCCGACAGCGCCCGGCTGCGCCGGCTGGCGGCGCCGCGCCTGTCGCAACCGTTGTGGCAGGCGCTGCTGGCGCAGCTGGCGCGCCAGGGGCAGGTGGTGCCGCACGGCGCGGTGGTCCACCTGCCCAGCCACGACGCGCAGTTGTCGGCCACCGAGACACGCATCGCGCAGAAGGTGGCGAGCGAGCTGGCGTGCGCCGGCTTCGAAGGCGCCTGGGTGCGCGATCTGGCGCGCAACGCCCGCGAGCCGGAGCCGCTGGTGCGCGCCACGCTGGCGCGGCTGGCGCGCCGCGGCGAGCTGTACCAGGTGGTCAAGGACCTGTTCTATGCGCCGGCGACGATGCAGCAGTTGGCGGCGCTGGCGCGCCAGGTGGGGGCTGCCCACGATGGCGAGGTGCTGGCCGCGGATTTTCGCGACGCGACCCGGCTGGGCCGCAAGCGGGCGATTCAAATTCTGGAACACTTCGACCGCATCGGCCTGACGCGGCGTGTGGGCGACACGCACAAGCTGCGTGGCGACAGCGTCTTGTTCGACAGCGCGGTCAAGGGCTGACGACGACTGGAAGGGCAGCCATCCTGGTGGGTGGGCCGGGCTTCAAACCCGGTGGGCGGCGCCACGCGCCGCCGGGTGGGTTCGACTCCCATGCCCTTCCGCCAACCGCTTGCGGCGCCGCGCCGGTCATGGCCGCGCGGCCGTGCCTGCCGGGTCGTGGGCACCGAGCAGTGCGGCGCGGAAGGTCTCGGCCGCGCGCGACAGCGCCGGCGCGCGCCGGTGCAGGCACAAGAAGCGGCAGCGGTAGTTGAGGGTGTCGGGCGCGACGGCACGCATGCGCCCGGCGCGCACGAAGCTTTGCGCGTAATGGTCGGGCAGGAAGCCGACGAAGCTGCCCGACAGCACCAGCGTGGCCACCGCCTCCTGGTCGGACGCGGTGGCCGCGCGCTCGAGGCGGCGTTCGTGGGCCAGCACCATGTTGGGCGAGTGATAACCCAGCGCCGCCAGCGGCTGTGCGCGCAAGTCCTTCCATCCGGGCGCGGGGTCTGATGGCTGGAACCACGGATGGCCCTGGCCGGCGTACAGGCCCATCGACTCGTCGAACAGCTCGTCGTAGACCAGGCTGTCCGAGCGCCGGTGCTCGGGCACGATGCCCAGCTGGAACTGCCCGCTCATCACGCCGCGCTCGATCATCGTGATCGTGCCGACGTGCAGGTGCAGCCAGACCTCGGGCGCCTGCGCGCGGAACGCGGCAATCGCCTGCGCGATGCGCGCATTCGGGTTGGTGGCGGTCTTCTCGAACAGCGCGACATGCAGTTCGCCGCCGAGCCCGCGGTGGATCTCGTGCAGGCTGCCGCGGAACAGCTCGGTGGCAGCCAGCAACTGCTCGGCCGCGGCGTAGACCTTCTCGCCCTCGGCGGTCAGCGCGAAACCCGCGCGGCCGCGCCGGCACAGCACCAGCCCCAGCCGGTCTTCCAGGTCCTTCACGTGGCGGCTGATGGTCGACATCGCGATGTTCAGCTCGAGCTCGGCCGCGGCCATGCCGCCGCAGTCGGCCACGGCCTTGAACACGCGCAGCAGCCGCAGGTCGATGTCGCCGAGGCGGCCGATGAGGGCACGGGCCTTTGGTTGCATGAATCGTCAAGTTTGCGGGCGCATTTTGATCTTCATTTCAACTACGGGCTGGGCGACGATCGCGGTGTGCCGAAGCATGCGGCCCAGCCGATAGCCAACCTTGCGAAGGAGACCTGCGATGAACGCGAACGAATCCTGGTTGATGGCCCCGCCGCGCAGCGACGCCGCACACCTGGCCGCGCACTGGATGCCGTTCAGCGCCAACCGCGAGTTCAAGGCCAACCCGCGGCTGATCACCGCGGCCGCGGGCAACTACTACACCACCAGCGACGGCCGGCGCGTCTTCGACGGCCTGTCGGGGCTGTGGTGCAGCGGGCTGGGCCATGGCCGGCGCGAGATCGTCGATGCGGTGGCGCGCCAGGCGGCGGCGCTGGACTATTCGCCGGCCTTCCAGTTCGGCCACCCGCTGTCGTTCGAGCTGGCCAACCGCATCGTCGAGCGCATGCCGGCGCCGCTGAACCGCGTGTTCTTCACCGGCTCGGGCTCCGAGGCGGCCGACACCTCGCTGAAGATGGCGCGCGCCTACTGGCGAGCCAAGGGCCAGGCCAGCAAGACGCGGCTGGTGGGCCGCATCAAGGGCTACCACGGCGTCAATTTCGGCGGCATCTCGGTCG
>CALBTN010000076.1 GCA_937967345.1 uncultured Rubrivivax sp.
TCTGGTGGCTACAGTGGTGGCGTTGCGCGGCTGGCCTCCGAAAGCCCGCAGCGCGGGCAACGCCGCCAACGCCGCCGGGCAACGCTACTTTCCCGGCGAGGACCGCAGCGTGCTGCCGGCATCGAACCAGGCGCTGCGCACGCTGCGGGCTGCCTGCAGCTGAAAGCTCGCGATGCAGCCCGTCGCGCCTACTTGGACAGTGCGGCCGGCGCCAACAGCTGCTGCACGCGCTGCTCGAAGTCCGGCGGAAAGACCCAGTAGCGAGCGCCGCTGACGGTGCTCTGGCCCTCGAGCCCGCGGCGCTGCGGCTCGGCGTTGAGCAGCATCAGGCCGAGCAGGTCGCTGCTGACCCACGGGTCTTCGTACCAGAAGTCGTGCGAGGTCTGCGGCAGGTTGGGGATCTCGAAGGGGTTGACGCGGATCAGGTCGAAGCCCAGGCGCTGCGAGGCCTCGACCAGGAAGCCGGTCTGCGTGGCGTCGAGCTCGGTCGGGTCGGGACGGCCGGCACGCGATGCGCGGTGCACGATGTTGGCAAAGCGCAGCGCCGAGTCGTTCAGGTTGGCGGCGAGGCTGACGCGATCGACGACCTTCACGTACTGCTCCAGGTCGCGCACGGCGCGGCGCGTGTCGATGTCGGGCGCGGCGAAGTAGACCTGCCCCAGCCGCAAGCGCTGGCGCTGCTGCTCGAGTGTCTCGCCTGGACGCGGCGCGGCCAGCCTGGCCAGCGCCGGGCTCGCAATCTGCGCGCCGGCGCTGTAGGCCAGCACGTCGATGGCCCGGGCGTCGGTGTTGGCCGCCAGCAGCTCGAGCAGCCGCACGAAAGGCTCCACCGACGCCGACGCGTTGCCGACGTCGGTGAAGTACTTCAGGATCGAGCCGGCCGACGGCCACAGGAAGACCAGTACCACCATGCGCCGGCCAGTGAAGTGGCGCAGTTGCGCCGCCTGCGCCGACCCGCGCGGCATGGTGTTGTTCGAGCCGTGCACGTACACCAGCAGGTCGTGGCTGCGGCTGGCAGCCAGCGCCTTGTTCACCAGCGCGAAGAAGGCCTGCGCATCGGGCAGGTGGGCCACCTGGTCCTTCGGGCCGATCGAGGCCAGCGGCTCGAGCATCTGCAGCTGCACGATCGGGCGCTCGTCGGGAGCGTCGCTGGTCGACAGCCGGTGCAGCGCCTCCCAGGTGAGGGTCTCGTCGCCGATGCGCGCGTGCGCCACGCCCAGGCGCAGCCGTTCGCTGGGGATGGCGGTGTGCAGCGGCTCGGGCTTTTCGATGAGGGCGCCGCGGTTGGTGGCGTACAGCACCGGCACGTCGGTGCCCAGCACCTTGTTGCCCGCGGTCACGAACGGATCGATGTCGGTCTCACGAAAGCTCACCGGCGTGGGCATCAGCCGCACCGGGGACTCGCAGCCGGCCAGCAGCGCAGCCAGGCCCAGCAGCAGCCACACGCCGGTGCGGCGCGGCCGGCTCAAGGGGGCGATCGGGCTCATGGCTGAATTGTCGTGCAGGCTTCCAACCACGAGCCTGCGCAACAATGCCGCATGCGAACATCGTGGCGATGGGCCCTGGCAGCGGCGGTGCTGCTGCTGGTGCTGGCAGGTGGGTTGGCGTGGAGGCTGGTGCAGGGCTTCGACAGCGAGCATGCCAAACGCATGGCCAGCGACTGGATGCGCACCCACCAGCAGCGCGAGTTGCGCTTCGATGGCCCGCTGCGGCTGCAGCTTTGGCCGCAGCCGGCGGTGGCGGTGCAGCGCGTGCGGCTGTCCGAGCGCGCACAGCCCGACAAGCTCTTTGCCAGCATCGAGCAGGCCTCGCTGGCGCTGCACCTGCGCCCGCTGCTGGCGCAGCGCGAGATCCAGATCGAAAGCATCGCGGCACGCGGCGTGACGCTGCGCTTCAGCCGCGATGCGGGCGGTGCACGCAACGTCGACGACCTGCTCGATCGCATCGCCGGCGGCGAGCCCGGCAGCGGCAAGCCGCTGGCCATCGACAGTGTCAAGCTGTCCGAGGTCGAGTTGCTGATCGACGACGTTTCGCAAGGCGTGCACGGCAAGCTGTCGCTGCCGCAGTTCAGCCTGGGCGCCTTCGCGGCGGGCCGGGTATCACCGCTGAAGCTCAAGGCGCGGGTGGCGCTGAGCCAGCCGCGGCTGGCCGGCACGATGGAGCTGGACGCCGGTTTGTCACTGCGGCCGGCCACGCAGCCCGGTGCACCGGCGCAGCTGAAGCTGCAGCACACCGGGCTGCGCCTGCGCGGCCAGGGTCTCGATCTGGACGACCTGGACCTGCAGTTGCAGGCCAAGGCTGTGCTGCTGGAGTGGGGCGCCGAACAGGGCCTTGGCGACAGCCGGCTCGAGCTGCAGCAGGTGCAGCTGCACGTCGCCGGCGAGCGCGCGGGCTGGCGGATCGACAGCGCTCGACTCGGGCTGGAGCGGGCACGCCTGGCGACGCTCGAGCGCCGCATCGAAATCGAGCAACTCGCGCTGCAGCTGCGAGGCCACCACGAGGCGACGACGCTGCAGGCGCAGCTGCAATGGCCGGCGCTGCACGTGCTCGCAGACCAACTTCAAGGCAGCGCGGTGCACGGCGAGCTCGACCTGGGCGGCGATCAGCGGCTGCGGCTGCGCCTGAGCTCGAGCTCGCCCAGCGGCGGTTTCGAACGCATCTCGCTGCCCGATCTGCAGCTCGATGTCGACGGCCAGATCGGCCCGCGTGCGATCAAGGGCCAGGCCGCTGCCACGCTGCTGTTCGAGCCGCCGCAGCGCCGTGCGGGGCTGGACGCGCTGGCGCTGGACCTGCGCGTCGACGATCCGGCGCTGCCGGCGCTGCCGGCGCTGCAGCTGGCGCTGCGCGGCGATGCCAGGCTCAGCGCCGCCAGCGCCAGCGGACGGCTGCAAGGCACGGTCAACGACCAGCGCATCGATGCGACTTTCGACGCGCAGCTGGGCCGCGCGCGGCCCGTCGTCGACTTGCGCGCAGACATCGGTACGCTGGACCTGAACCGCTTCACCGCGCCGCCGCGGCGCGGCGCCGCGCCGGCGCGCGCCGCGGCGGCGATGCCGGTGAACCTGCAGCCACTGCGCGCGCTGGACGCCCGGGTGCGGCTGAACGTGGCGCGGCTGCTGCGCCCGCCGTACCGCATCGATGCGCTGGTGCTGCAGGCCGCGATCGACAACGGCCGGCTCGACGTGCAGCGGCTCACGGGCCGCGCCTGGGGCGGCAGCTTCGAGGCCAGCGGCAGCGCCAACGCCGCCCACAACCACCTGGCACTGCGGCTGCGCGCGCAGGACGTGGACATGCGCGCGCTGCTGGCCGACACCACCGGCTACGACGGCCTGCGCGGCCGTGCGCGGATCGACGCCGACCTACAGGGCCGCGGCGGCAACGTCGGCGCGGTGCGCGCCACGCTCAGCGGCACGGCGCGGCTGTCGCTGCAGCCGGCCGCGCTGCGCGGGGTGGACCTGGCGCACACGCTGCGCGGCTGGCGCAGCGCCACGCACGACCGCATCGCGTCGGATGCCGCGCGCCAGACCGATTTCAGCCAGCTCGACGGCAGCTTCACCTTGCGCAATGGGGTGGCGCGCAACGACGATCTGGACGCGCGCAGCGACTTCCTGCGCGTCAGCGGCGAAGGCACGGTCGACCTGACACAAGGCCGGCTGGACTACCTGCTGCGCACGCGCGTGGTCAACACCGCCAGCGGCCGCGCCGGCCCGGAGATGATGATGCTCAACGGCGTCACCGTGCCGGTGCAGTTGAACGGGCCTTTCGGCGCGATCGAGTGGCAGGTGAACTGGGCCGCGGTCACTGCGGCGGTGGCGGCGCTGTCGGTGCCGAACGTGGTGCGCGGCACCGCCGGCACCGCCGCGCGCGCCACCACCGGGGTGGTGCGCGGCACCGGCCGGCTGCTGCGCGCGATCCCCGGGGCGGCGGCGTCGGCACCGCGCTGAGCTGCTGGATCGAATGCCGGTGGGCAACGGCGGTCGGCTGGGCGCCGCAAGCGGATCCCGATCGCTGCCGGCTTGATCGCGAACGCGACTCAGGCTGCAGCGGCCGCGGCCCACGCAACGAGGTCGTCGAGCAGCGCGCCCACGGCCAGGCTGGCGGCGCTGGCCAGGCCGCTGGCGTCGCGCTGCGGGGCCGCGGTGACATGCTGGACAGTGCGGCGCGCGAGCAAGCTGCGCTGGCGCCAGTCGACCAACTCGGCGTTGACGATCAACCGCACCTGGCCCGGATCAGCCGATGCGTCGAGGTACAGCTCGTCCAGGCGCAACGTCAGCAGCAGCTCGCCGCGCACGCCCGCGGTGCTGGACGCGACCTCGCTGAAGCGCTGTGCCTGCGCCAGCCGCGCGATCGCCAGCGTTTGCAGCGTCTGCGCGGGGCGTTCGCTCCAGTAGCCGAACTGGAAGTACGAGCGGCTGTGGCCGTCGGCGCTGAACACCATGCGATCACCGCCATACAGGCCGGGTGACGCGTGCGCGTTCACCAACAGCACCTTGTCGACGCGCGGCGCCGCCGGTGCATTGCCGCTCGGGCTGGCCGCGCCGCCATCGCGCAGCAGGTGGAACTCCTGGCGCGGCGCGCTCGGCAGCGAGCATCCGGCCAGCCATGCCGGCACGGCGGCCAACCCCGCCAACATCACCGCGCGGCGCTGTGCTTCGGGTGGCATGCCGGCCATCAGCGCACCTCTCCGGGGCCGAGCTGCAGCTCGCTCGGGCCCAACAGTGCAGCGCGCGGATCCTGCAGCCGATCGAGTGCGCGGGCGATGCGTTCGGCGCTGCTGCGCAGCTCCTGCGTGGTGGCGCGCAGCTCGAGCGTGCCCACGTCAAGCGCAGCGTCGCCACGCTGCAGCACGGCCGCGCTGCCGCGCTCGAGGGTCTGCACACCGCGCTCCAGCGTGCGTGCCGCTTGCGTCAGCTCGCGCAGCGTGCCTTGGGCCTCGCGTGCCAGCGGCTCGGCACTGTCGCCCAGCCGCTGCGCCAGCTGGCCGATCTTGTCGGATGCGTGGCGCAGCGAAACCAGGCTGCGGTCCAGCGTGCCGGTGGTGCGGTCGAGCATCGCCAGGCGCGAGTTCAGACCCTGCGACACGTCACGCAGCCCCACCAGCAGCTCGGAAAACGTGCGCTGGTTGTCCTCATTGAGCACGTGGCCCACGCGTTGGAGCACGTTCTCGGCCGAGGCCGCGAGCCGGGTGGCCGAATCGGTGATCTGGTCGATCCCCGACTGGCCTTCGGCGATGACCGGGTAGCGCTCGCCCTTGGGCTTTTGGGTCAGCGCCGGGCCGGCCGGCGCGGGAGTTTCGAGCCGGATGCGCGCGATGCCGGTGACGAAGTTGCGCGTCACCGTGGCTTGGGTGTTGTCGCGCACCGGCGCATCGCGCGCCACGCGCACCACGACGCGTACGCGGTTGATTTCGTCGGGCTCGAACGCCACGCTGTCGACGCGGCCCACCGGGATGCCGCGCATGTTGACCGCCGCGCCGACCTGCAGCCCGTCGAGCGACTGGTGCACGAAGTACACGGTGTAGAAGCGAAAGTCCGACCCGCGCCCGCCGCTGCTGAGCCACAGGTACGCGGCCACGGCCAGCGCGGTCAGGGCCAGTACGGCGATGCCGATCAGGGTGTAGCGCGTGTCAGGTTCCATCGAGGCGGGCCTTCGCGCCGAGGGCGCCAGCGGGCGGGTGCACCGTGTGGCGCGATGAGAAGTACGATTTTATCCAGGCGTCGTCGACCGCCACGACCTCGTCGGCGCTGCCGTCGGCGATGACCTTGCCGCGCCCGAGCACGACGATGCGCTGCGCGATCGACAGCAGCGAATCCAGGTCGTGCGTAACCATCAGCACCGTCAGCCCGAGGTCGCGGTTCAGGAACGCCAGCAATTCGTCGAAGGCGCGTGCGGTGATCGGGTCCAGCCCCGAGGTCGGCTCGTCGAGGAACAACACCTCGGGCTCCAGCGCCAGCGCGCGCGCCAGAGCGGCGCGCTTTTTCATGCCGCCCGACAGCTGCGCCGGGGTCTTGGCACCGACATCGGTGCCCAGGCCGGCCAGCGCCAGGCGCAGGTTCACCAGCCGCGGCAACAGCTGCGGCGGCACGTCGCCGTGCTCGCGCAGCGGCGTGGCGACGTTGCCCGCCACGTCCAGCGACGAGAACAGCGCGCCTTCCTGGAACATCATGCCGAAGCGTTTGCGCGTGGCCGCCAGCTCGGCCTGGCTGGCGCGCCACATGTCGGTGCCCAGCAGCCGCACGCTGCCCGCGGTGGGCCGTTGCAGGCCGAGGATCTCGCGCAGCAGCACCGATTTGCCGCTGCCGCTGCCGCCGATCAGCGCCACCAGTTCGCCGCGCCGGATCTGCAGGCTCACGCCGTCGTGCACCGTCTGCTTGCCGAAGCGGGTGACCACGCCGTCGATCTCGATCACCGTGTCCTGCACGCTCACAGCCCCAGCTTTTGCAGCACCACCGCGAACAGTGCGTCCAGCAGGATCACCGCGACGATGCCCTGCACCACGGTGGAGGTGGTGTGGATGCCGATCGAACGCGTGTCGCGGCTGACCGTCATGCCCATGCGGCAGCCGATGACGGCGATGAACAGCGCGAACACCGGCGCCTTGGCCAGCCCGATCAGGTAGTGGCGCGGGTTGAGCGACACCAGCAGCCGGTCGATGAAGGTCTGCGCCGACAGGTCCAGCGTCGCGCTGGCCATCATCATCGCCCCGGCGATGCCGGTGACGTTGCCCACGAACACCAGCAGCAGCAGCGTCAGCACCAGCGCCAGCACGCGCGGCAGCACCAGCACCTGCGCCGGGTCCAGGCCGAGGGTGCGGATCGCGTCGATCTCCTCGGTCAGCTTCATCGTGCCCAGCTGCGCGGTGAAGGCCGCGCCCGAGCGCCCGGCCATGATGGTGGCCACGATCAGCGGCGAGAACTCGCGCGTCATGCCCAGCGCCACGCCGTCGACGACGAAGATGCTGGCGCCGAACTTCTCGGCCTGCAGCCCGAGCATGTAGGCCATGACCACGCCGATCAGCGAGGTCACCAGCGCCACCACCGGGATCGCGGTGATGCCGACCTGGTTGAGCTGCGCGAACAGCTCGCGCACGCGCAGGCGGCTCGGCCGGCGCAGTGCCTCGGCGAAGGCCGCGAGCGTTCGGCCCAGGAACTCGACGTGCTCGAGCAAGAAGGCGCCGCCGTCGGCCAGCCCTTTGCCGATGCGCGCCGGCAGCGCGCGTGCCGCCGGGGGCGCCGCCGCGACGGTGTCGCCCAGGCGGCCGCGTACCACTTCGAGCACGCGTTGGTGATGCGGCTGGAAGCCGCGCAGCGGCAGCTCGGCGCAGTCGGCGCCGGCGGCGGCCAGCGCGTCGAACAGCAGCAGCGCCCCCGCGGTGTCGATGTGCTGCAGCGCGCTGCCGTCGAGCGCGGCCGGGCCGGTGCGCAGCAGGCCTTCGAGCTGGGTCGACAGCGGACGCAGCGCCGCCAGGCGCCACGCGCCGGCCAGGTGCAGCACCGCCTCGCCGTCGTGCTCGTCGATCCAGCAACTGCGCTGCGCTTGGGCCATCGCCAAAAGGCTATCACGCGCGCGCCGCGCGGCCGATCGGGGGCAGACCGCACAATCCCGCGCGATGCACGCGGCACGCACACCCGAATCGGCTTATGCCTGGTGGCGGCTGCTGGCGTCGGTGTCGCTGATGACCTTCGGCGGCGTGGGCATGTACGCGCTGAGCGTGGTGCTGCCGGCGGTGCAGGCCGATTTCGGCGTGCCGCGCGCGGCGGCCTCGCTGCCCTATACCTTGACGATGATCGGCTTCGGTGTCGGCGGCATCCTGATGGGCCGGCTGGCCGACCGTTTCGGCGTGATGGTGCCGCTGCTGCTGGGCGCGGCGGGCCTGGGCCTGGGCTTCGTCGTCGCCGGCATGGCGGGCAGCCTGTGGCTGTTCATGCTGGCGCAGGGCCTGCTGCTCGGGCTGCTGGGAACTTCGGCCACCTTCGCGCCGCTGGTGGCCGATACCTCGCTGTGGTTCAACCGCCGCCGCGGCATCGCGCTGGCGATCTGCATGAGCGGCAACTACATCGCCGGTGCCGCCTGGCCGCCGGTGATCCAGCACTTCACGCAAAGCGCGGGCTGGCGCGCCACCTACATCGGCATCGGCATCTTCTGCCTGCTGGCGATGCTGCCGCTGGCGCTGCTGTACCGCTACCGGCCGCCGCTGGCGGCGGCGACCGCGGTGGGCGCATCGGCGCAGATCGTGGCGCCGCCCGCGGCGCTGCCGCTGGGGCTGCAGCCGGCCACCTTGCAGGCGCTGCTGATCGTCGCCGGCGTGGCTTGCTGCGTGGCCATGGCGATGCCGCAGGTGCACATCGTCGCGTATTGCAGCGACCTGGGGATCGGTCCGGCGCGCGGCGCGCAGATGCTGTCGCTGATGCTGGGCATGGGCATCATCAGCCGGTTGGCGTCGGGCTGGATCGCCGACCGCATCGGCGGCCTGCGCACGCTGGCGCTGGGCTCGCTGCTGCAGGGCGTGGCGCTGCTGATGTTCCTGTTTGCCGACGGCGTGGCGTCGCTGTTCCTGGTGTCGGCGCTGTTCGGGTTGTTCCAGGGCGGCATCGTGCCGAGTTACCCGCTGGTGGTGCGCGAGTACTTCGATGCCAGCGAGGTCGGTGCGCGGGTCGGCACGGTGCTGATGGCCACGCTGTTCGGCATGGCGCTGGGCGGCTGGATGTCGGGCGCAATCTTCGACTGGACCGGCTCGTACCGCGCCGCCTTCGTCAACGGCATCGGCTGGAACCTGCTGAACCTGGGCATCTGCGTGTTCCTGCTGTTGCGCGTGCGCCGCTTGCGGCTGCGCCTGGGCAGCGTCGGCGTGGCTTGAGGCTGCGCGTATCCTGATCGGCGAACGGCGCAGCGGCGCCGGGCCCGGCGATCGGCTATGCTGTGGGGCACGCTGTACAGAATCACAGATCGCCTCGATCTGGAAGGTCGCGAACACGCCATCGGGGTTTCCCCGCGATGCTCGGTCGCGACGCAAAACGCCCACCTTTGAGGCTGGACAAAACCACAGTGGCCGCGCCGGGCAAGACTGGCGCGGCATCGCACTAGCTTTCGAACCTTCGCCCACCATGACCCAGACCCGCCATCCATCGAATGTTTCGTCGACGCCGTCGCCGGCGCCCGTCCATACCCCCAGCCGCGCCAACCTGCCGCCGCAGCCGATCAGCGCCGAGGTGCTGCTCGAGAAGTACGCCAAGGGCGACGAGGACTCGATCGCCGCGGTGCGCCAGCGCGTGGCGCGCGCGCTGGCGGCGGTGGAGCCGGCGGACAAGCGCGCGCACTGGGAAGCGCGCTTCCAGCACGCGCAGTCGCGCGGCTTCGTGCCGGCCGGGCGCATCGCCTCGGCCGCCGGCACCGACCTGTCGGCCACGCTGATCAACTGCTTCGTGCAGCCGGTGGGCGACTCGATCGCGCAGGACGATGACGGCCACCCCGGCATCTACACCGCGCTGACCGAGGCTGCTGAAACCATGCGCCGCGGCGGCGGCGTGGGCTACGACTTCTCGCGCATCCGGCCCAAGGGCGCCGAGG
>CALBTN010000077.1 GCA_937967345.1 uncultured Rubrivivax sp.
ACACCCAGACCTTGCGCTTGGCGGTGTCGGCGATGCCGCGCGCGTGCAGGTACTTCAAGAACCGCGCTTGATAGATCGCCATCAGCGGGCCCAGGCCCATCGAGACGGTCGGGAACTGCCAGAACTCGGGCATCAGCTTCGGGTGCGGGTAGCTCGACAGGCCCTTGCCGTCGACCTCCTGGCGGAAGTTCAGCAGTTGCTCTTCGGTCAGCCGCCCTTCCATGTAGGCGCGGGCGTAGATGCCAGGGGCGCTGTGGCCTTGCAGGTACAGCAAGTCGCCGCCGTGGCCCTCGCTCTCGGCATGCCAGAAGTGGTTGAAGCCCGCGGCCAGCATGTGCGCCAGCGAAGCGAACGAGCTGATGTGCCCGCCCAGATCGCCGCCGTCGGCCGGCTCGAGCAGGTTGGCCTTGACCACCATCGCCATCGCGTTCCAGCGCATGTAGGCACGCAGCCGCCCTTCGAGTTCGAGGTTGCCGGGGCTGCGCTCCTCGTCGGCGGGTTCGATCGTGTTGACGTAGCCGGTGGTGGCGGAGAACGGCAGGTCGATGCCGTTCTGGCGCGCTTCTTCAAGCAGATGCTCGAGCAGGAAGTGCGCGCGCTCGGCGCCTTCGGACTGGATGACCGCGACCAGTGCATCCAGCCACTCGCGGGTTTCCAGGGCGTCGGTGTCGTTGGCGTCGGCGACGCGGGCGGGATGTGGCAGTGCGGACATCGGGGCAGTCTCCTGTCTTGTGTTGAAGGGGCATTCTTATAGCCGGCGGCAGTGTCGCATATCCCGAAGTTGATTTCAAATTGCGCGCCAGCGTTTCATATTATGCGACACGGCTTCATCTGACGAGCCGGCGCCGATCCGATAATCCGGCCATGACGCCTTCGCCCGATCGTGGTTACGCGTGGCATCGCCTGAGGCAGTGGCTGGGGCGCTGGTGGGGTCATCAGCCGGCGGCGCGGCAGGATCGTTTGGTCACGCTGGCGCCACTGGCATCGGTGCTGCTGTTCCTGGCCGCGATCATCTCGGCGTTCTGGTATCTGCGCAACGAGGAATTCGAGCGTCAGAGCGAGTCGCTCAAGCGCGACACCGAAATCGTGCAGCAACAGCTGCGCCTGCATCTGATCGAAAACCAGGAGCAGCTGATCCGCATGGCCAGCGAGCTCATCAGGCGCGAGACCGACGTCGACGACTTCATCGGCCAGGCGCAGCGCTTCGTGCGCGAGCGCCCGGCGGTGACGCAACTGGCCTGGCTGGACAACAACCGCACGCGCAAGGCTGGCCGGTGGGCGAGCCTGTACCGCGAAGAAAACGCCCCGGCCGACAACGGCATCGACCCCTCGCTGCCCAACCCCGATCTGCGCAACCCGCCCGAGCGCGCGTTTGCCAAGGCGCGCGAGCTGCGCCAGCCGGTGTACTCGGATGCCTTCACCGACCGCATGGGCGTGCAGGTGGTGCAGCTGTACGTGCCGCTGGTGTCGCGCAACGCGGTTGCCGGCAGCTTGATGGTGGAGTATTCGGTCGAGGCGCTGCTGCGGCACTTCGTGCCGCCCGACATTGCGCGCCGGCACACCATCGGCGTGATCGACGAACACCGCCAGCTGCTGGCCAGCACGGTGACGCGCATGCCGGGCGAGCCGTCAAGCCAGCGCATGCCGATCGTCTACGAGGTGCCGCTGGCGCCCACCGTCACCGGGCTGCTGCTGCGCGGTCAGGGCTACCGCACCTCGATCGGGCTGATCGGCAACGCGTTGTTCTGGATGGTGGCGGCGCTGTCGGCGCTGACGGTGTGGATGCTGCTGGGCAGCTGGCGGCACCTGCGCCGGCGCGCCCAGATCCAGGCCGCGCTGGTGCAGGAGACGAACTTTCGCCGCGCGATGGAAAACTCGATGCTCACCGGCATGCGCGCGATGGACCTGCAAGGGCGCATCACCTACGTCAACGCGGCGTTCTGCGCGATGACCGGTTTTGCCGAGGACGCGCTGGTCGGCCGCCAGCCGCCCTACCCGTACTGGCCGCACGACCGCATCGACGAGAACGCCCGGCTGCTGCGCCAGGAGCTTGGCGGGCGCAGCCCGGCCGGCGGCATCGAGGTGCGCGTGATGCGCAAGGACGGCTCGCTGTTCGACGCGCGCATGTACGTCTCGCCGCTGATTGACCCGCGCGGCCAGCAAACCGGCTGGATGACCTCGATGACCAACATCACCGAGGCCAAGCGCATCCGCGACCAGCTGTCGGCCTCGCACGAACGCTTCACCACCGTGCTCGAGGGCCTGGACGCCTCGGTGTCGGTGCTGTCGGTGCCGCAAGGCGAGCTGCTGTTCGCCAACCGCTCGTACCGGCTGTGGTTCGGCGCCGACGCCGGCGGCCACACCTTGCTCAGCGGCAACATCGACGGCGAACCGCTGCACGCCACGGTCGAGGATCTGATCGACGAGCTTTCGGGCCTGCCGGCGCACGAGCTGACCGACATCGGCTCCAACCCGCGCGAGGTCTACGTCGCGCCGCTGCAGAAGTGGTTCGACGTGCGCGCGCGCTACCTGCAGTGGACCGACGGCCGGCTGGCGCAGATGCTGATCGCCACCGACATCACCGCACGGCTGCGCGCCGAGGAGCAGGCCGCGCAGCAGGCCGAGCGCGCACAGGTCACCAGCCGGCTGGTGACGATGGGCGAGATGGCCAGCTCGGTGGCGCACGAGCTGAATCAGCCGCTGACGGCGATCACCAACTACTGCAACGGCATGGTCTCGCGCGTCGAGGCCGACTCCATCGCCAAGCCCGACCTGCTGGCCGCGCTGCAAAAGACCGCGCGCCAGGCCGAGCGCGCCGCTCAGATCATTCGCCGCATCCGCGCCTTCGTGAAGAAGAGCGAGCCGCAGCGCCAGAACGCGCAGGCGCGGCAGATCGTCGAGGACGCGGTCGAGCTCGCCGGCATCGAACTGCGCCGGCGCAACGTCGCGATCCGCACCCACATCGCGCAGCCGCTGCCGCCGCTCGAGGTCGACCCGATCCTGATCGAGCAGGTGCTGCTCAACCTGCTGAAGAACGCCGCCGAGGCGATCGACAGCGCCGGCTTGCCGCCGGCGCGGCGCCAGATCGAGCTGCGCGTGGTGCCGCAGCGCACGCCCGACGAGGGCGCGGTCATCGAGTTCAGCGTGACCGACTCCGGCCCTGGCCTGAAAGACGAGGTCATCGGCCGGCTGTACGAAGCGTTCTTCTCCACCAAGGCCGATGGGCTGGGCATCGGCTTGTCGCTGTGCCGCACCATCGTCGAGTCGCACCGCGGCCGGATGCGCGCGCACAACCTCTACAATGCCGGCGCCGTGATCGGCTGCCGTTTCGCCTTCACGCTGCCGGTTCAGGAGTTGGCCGCCGGCCCCGCCAAGGAGCCGCCCGAGTTGCCGGCTCAGGGTGAGGTGGCCGCCGCACCGGCCGACGCGTCGCCCGCCTCCAACCCGAACCCTGCCGTGGCCCCCCCGTGATGAGCTTGATCCCCAAGAAGGGCACCGTCTACGTCGTCGACGACGACGAGGCCGTGCGTGACTCGCTGCAATGGCTGCTCGAAGGCAAGGACTACCGGGTCAAGTGCTTCGACTCGTCGGAGAGCTTCCTGTCGCGCTTCGACCCGCGCGAGGTGGCCTGCCTGATCGCCGACATCCGC
>CALBTN010000078.1 GCA_937967345.1 uncultured Rubrivivax sp.
GCGGCGGGCAGCGATGCGCCTTACGGCCAGGCCGACCCGTGGGCGTCGATGGCCTCAGCGGTGCAGCGCCGCAGCGGCGGCGGCCGCACGATCGGCGCCGCCGAGGCGCTGACGCCGCCGCAGGCGCTGGGCCTGTACGGCGGCGATGCGCTGCGCCCGGGCCAGGGCCTGGCCCCACTCGCGCCCGGGGCTTGCGCCGACCTGTGCGTCGCCGACCGGCCGTGGCGCGAGATGTTGAACGAACTTGCCGCCGTCCAGGTGCGGCTCACCCTGTGCCGGGGCGAGCCGATCTGGGCGGCTTGATCTGCCGCCGAGCTTCGCCGCCAAGGCGAACGCGGCTTCTGAAGGAGATGGACGATGGAACAGGAATTCGATCTGGTGGTGGTGGGCTCCGGCGCCGGGGCGATGCTGGGCGCGGTGCGCGCCGCCGACCAGGGGCTGAAGGTGCTGGTGGTGGAGAAGGCCGAGTTCATCGGCGGCACCTCGGCGACCTCGGGCGGCGGCATCTGGATCCCGAACAACGACGACATGGCGCGCGCCGGTGTGCGCGACAGCGACGAGGCCGCGTTCGGCTATCTCAAGGCCTGCGTGCGCGGCCTGGCCAGTGACGACCGCGTGCTGGCCTATGTGGAAAGCGCGCGCGAGATGGCACGCTACCTCGGCCAGATCGGCGTGCCCTACCGCTGCATGCCGCTGTACTCCGACTACTACCCGGCGCTGCCGCATGCGCTGCCCGGCGGGCGCACGATGGACCCGCTGCCCTTCGATGCGCGCAAGCTGGGGCTGGACGGGCTGGACCAGCTGCGTCCGTGCAACCCGGGCCAGCTGATCATGGGCCGCATGCAGATCACCGCCTTCGAGGCGCGCGCGATGCTGGCGCAAGAGGCCAAGGGCAAGTGGCAGCTGATGTGGATCATGCTGCGCTACTTCCTCGACTTCTCGTGGCGCAGGCGTACCGCCAAGGACCGGCGCCTGACCGGCGGCCAGGCGCTGCTGGGCGGGCTGCTGCACGCGGCGCGCGAGCGCGGCATCACCTTGTGGCTGAACGCGCCGCTGCGCTTGCTGGTGGTGGACGGCGCCGCGGTCGCGGGCGTGGTGGTCGAGCGCGACGGCAAGGAGGTGGCGGTGCGCGCGCGCAAGGGCGTGCTGCTGGGCGCCGGCGGTTTCGAGCGTAACCAGGCGATGCGCGAGCAGTACCTGCCCAAGCCGACCGACCAGGTCTGGGCCGCAACGCCACCGGGCAACAACACCGGCGATGCGATCCGCGCCGGCGTGCAGGCCGGCGCCGCGCTGGCGCTGATGGATCTGACCTGGGGCGTGCCCACGATCGACGTGCCGGGCGAGGAGAAGTACCGCGGCATCTTCGTCGAGCGTTCGCTGCCCGGGTGCATGGTGGTCAATGCGCGCGGCGAGCGTTTCGTCAACGAATCCGGGCCCTACCCTGAGTTCCAGCAGGCGATGTTCGCCGACCACGCCAAGACCGGCGGCGCGGTGCCGGCGTGGATCGTGTTCGATGCCGACTTCCGCAAGAAGTACCCGCTGGGCCCGCTGATGCCGTCGTCAGCGTTGCCCGACAGCAAGATGCCGGCCGACTGGCTGGGCAAGGTCTACTGGCGGGCCGACACGCTCGAAGCGCTGGCCGCGCAGATCGGCGTCGACGCGAAGGGCCTGGCGGCCAGTGCGGCGAAGATGGGCGAATACGCGCGCAGCGGCAAGGACCTGGACTTCGACCGCGGCGGCAACAGCTTCGACCGCTACTACGGCGACATCCACGTCAAGCCCAACCCGAACCTGGCGCCGATCGCCAAGGCGCCGTTCTACGCGATGAAGTTCTGGCCCGGCGACATCGGCACCAAGGGCGGCCTGCTCACCGACCGCGACGCGCGTGTGCTCGATGGCAGCGGCCAGCCGATTCCCGGGCTGTACTGCGTGGGCAACAATTCGGCTTCGGCGATGGGGCCGGCCTACCCGGGCGCCGGCGGCACCCTGGGCCCGGGCATGACCTTCGCCTACCGCGCGGTGGCGCACATGGTCGGCCAGCCGCTGGCGCTGCGCCGCACCGATTTGCTGCCGGCGCAGCCCAGCGGCACGGCAGCCGCGCCGGCTTCGGCCGCGGTGGCGGCGTGATGCCCAGGCCGCCCGGTCAAGCGGCAGGCGCTGCCGGCGGCGGTGCGCTTGGACCCAACTGCATTGCCGCAGGCCGCAACGGCATCGGTTTGCCCGGCGTGGCTCGTGCAAGCTGCCGGATGATGGTGCCGCATGCACGGTGCAGGCTTGCGCCGTCTCCCGCAGGCCGGACAGGGCAGGGGTGAGGGCCATCCGGGCCGCACCCCTGCCCTTCCCGCACCCCTTCGCCAACCCACCCAGACGATGAGCACACGATGAAGCTGAAGGACAAGGTCGCGGTGGTCACCGGCGCCGGCCAGGGCATGGGCCGGGCGATCGCGCAGCTGTTCGCTCGAGAAGGCGCCAAGGTGATCGCGCTCGACCTGAAGCTGGACAACGCGCAGCAGACGGTGGCTGGCAGCAGCGGCGTGGCGCGCCGGCTCAACGTCGCCGACCCGGCAGCGGTCAAGGCGCTGTTCGACGAGGTGGTGGCCGAGCACGGCCGCGTCGACGTGCTGGTCAACAACGCCGGCATCGGCGGCCTGGACAAGTTCATCGACACCAGCGACGAGGCCTGGGCGCGTGTCATCGCCATCAACCTGAACGGCGCCTTCTACTGCGCGCGCGAGGCGGCGCGCGCGATGGTGGCCTCGGGCCGCGGCGGCGCGGTGATCAACATCGCCAGCTCGGCCGCGGCCAGCGGCGACGGGCCGGTGCACTACTGCGCGTCCAAGGCCGGCCTGATGGGCCTGACGCGCGGCATGGCGCGCGAGCTGGCGCCGCACCAGATCCGCGTCAACACCATCGTGCCGGGGCCGACCAACACGCCGATGATGGCCGGCGTGCCCGAGGCCTGGGCCCAATCGATCATCCGCGGCGTGCCGCTGGGTCGCATGGGCGAGCCCGAGGACATCGCGCGCGCCGCGCTGTTCCTGGCCAGCGACGACAGCGGCTTCGTCACCGGGCAGAACATCGCGGTCAATGGCGGTTGCGTATTCTTCTGAGCTGTTTGCCAACCGATCGAAATCCGTCTGCGGCCGGCCGAAGCACCGGCGCAGCTTGAAGCAGGAGCGTTGAACGATGAAGCTGTTCGAGCCGTTGAAGCTGGGTGAGCTCGAGCTCGCCAACCGCATCGTGATGGCGCCGATGACGCGCAACCGCGCCGAGGCCGACTTCACGCCCAACGCGCTGATGGCGCAGTACTACGCGCAGCGCGCCGACGCCGGGCTGGTCATCACCGAGGGCGTGTCGCCCAGCATCACCGGCATCGGCTACTGCCGCCAGCCGGCGATCGAGACCGCGGCGCAGGTGGCGGCGTGGAAGGGCGTCACCGACGCGGTGCACGCGCGCGGCGGGCTGATCGCCTTGCAGGTGATGCACGCCGGGCGCATCGGCTCCAGCCAGATCAAGCCGGCTGGGGTGGAGACGGTGGCACCGTCGGCGGTGCGCGCCGCAGGCGAGGTCTACACCGACAGCGCCGGCATGCAGCCCTTCGATACACCGCGCGCGCTGCGCACCGAGGAGGTCGCCGCCGTGGTGCAGGAGTACCGCCAGGCCGCGCTGAATGCGCGTGCCGCCGGCTTCGACGCGGTCGAGCTGCACGGCACCAGCGGCTACCTGCCGCTGCAGTTCCTCTACAGCGAAACCAACCAGCGCGACGACGCCTATGGCGGCAGCGCGGCCAACCGCGCGCGTTTCGCCTTCGAATGCGTGCAGGCGATGGCCGAGGCGATCGGGCCGGGCCGCGTGGGCCTGCGGCTGAATCCGGGCAACGAATTCAACGACTGCCGCGACGCCGATTCGGCGGCGTCCCACGCCGAGCTGATGCGCCAGGCCGCGCCGCTGGGGCTGGCGTGGCTGGAGATCATGCGCGCGCCGACTTCTGACATCGACGCCTTCGGGCTGGCGCGCGAGCACTTTGGCGCCGCATTGATCCTGAACGACGGCTTCGAGGCGGATTCGGCCGAGCGCGCGCTCGAACAAGGGCAGGGCCAGGCGGTGTCGTTCGCGCGCCACTTCATCGCCAACCCGGACC
>CALBTN010000079.1 GCA_937967345.1 uncultured Rubrivivax sp.
GTGCTGAAGATGACGCCCGACAACCACGACGGCGCCTTTGCCGCGGTCAGCCACCTGCCGCACCTGCTGGCCTTCGCCTACTTCGGCAGCGTGCTCGGCCAGCCGGCCGGGCGCGATCTGCTGTCGCTGGCCGGCCCGGGTTTTCGCGACTTCACCCGCATCGCCGCCGGAGACCCGGCAATGTGGCGCGATGTGCTGCTGGCCAACCGCGAAGAAGTGCTCAAGCAGTCGCAGCGCTTCCGCCAGTCGCTCGATGCGCTGGAGGAAGTCATGCGCGCCGGCAACGGCGCCGCACTGCACGAGCTTTTGCGCGTGTCCAGCGACGGCCGGCGCGGCTGGCAGATGGGCAGCCTGGGCTCGGGCAGCCGCAACGGCGCGGGCACACCGACCGGCAGCACGCCGGCGCCGTCGACCTAGGCAGTGCCGGCCACAGCGGCATGTACGACATCGATTTCCTGGACATCCCGCCGCTGCGCGCCGCGTCGGGCACGGTGCGCCTGCCCGGCTCCAAGAGCATCTCCAACCGCGTGCTGCTGCTGGCGGCGCTGGCCGCAGGCCGCACCCGCGTGCACGATCCGCTCGATGCCGACGACACGCGCGTGATGGTCGCGGCGCTGCGCCAGCTCGGCTGCACGGTGCAAGCGGCCGATCGCGGCAGCCTGGACATCGGCGGCCTGGACGGGCGGCTGCAGGTGCACGAAGCGTCGTTGTCGCTGGGCAATGCCGGCACCGCGATGCGCCCGCTGGCCGCGGTGCTGGCGCTGTTGGCGGCAACGCAGGGCGGGCGCTTCGAGCTGTCGGGCATCGCGCGCATGCACGAGCGCCCGATCGGCGATCTGGTCGACGCACTGCGCGCGCTGGGCTGCGACATCGCCGAGCTGGGCAACCCCGGCTATCCGCCGCTGCGCGTGCAGGGCCGCAGCGGCGGGCGGCTGAACACGCTCGCGCCGATCCGCGTGCGCGGCGACGTCTCCAGCCAGTTCCTGAGCGCGCTGCTGCTGGCGCTGCCGCTGGTCAGCGGCGACGGCGACATCGCCGTCGAGGTGCAAGGCGAGCTGATCTCCAAGCCCTATGTCGACATCACGCTGCGGCTGCTGGCGCGCTTCGGCGTCGAAGTCGGTCATGAGCGCTGGCAGCGCTTCGTCATCCCGCGTGGCGCCCGGCTGCGCTCGCCCGGCGAGATCCACGTCGAAGGCGACGCGTCGTCGGCGTCGTACTTCATCGCGCTGGGCGCGATCGCCGCGCACGGCGGTGCGCCGCTGCGCATCGAGGGCGTGGGCAGCGGCTCGATCCAGGGCGACATCCGCTTCGCCGATGCCGCGCAGGCGATGGGCGCCAGGGTCCAGTTCGGCCCGGGCTGGCTGCAGGTGCAGCGCGGCGCCTGGCCGCTGCGCGCGCTGCAGCTCGACTGCAACCACATCCCCGATGCCGCGATGACGCTGGCGGCGATGGCGCTGTACGCCGACGGCCCGACGCGTCTCACCAACATCGCCAGCTGGCGCGTGAAGGAAACCGACCGCATCGACGCGATGGCCACCGAGCTGCGCAAGCTCGGCGCCACCGTGGCCGCCGGCACCGACTTCATCGAGGTGACACCGCCGCGCCAATGGGCACACGCGGCGATCCGCACCTACGACGACCACCGCATGGCGATGGCGCTGTCGCTGGCGGCGTGCAATGCGCTGGCTGCACGCAGCGACGTGGGCGGCGCCGGGGTGCCGGTGCGCATCCTCGATCCGCGCTGCGTCGCCAAGACCTTTCCCGACTACTTCGAAGCACTGTTCGGCGTGGCCAGCACCGCGCCCGCCGACGTGCCGGTGATCACGGTGGATGGGCCCACCGCGTCGGGCAAGGGCACGCTGGCCGCGGCGCTGGCCGCGCGGCTGGGCTACCACACCCTTGATTCGGGCAGCCTGTACCGCGCCACCGCACTGGCCGCGCTGCTCGACGGCGTCGCGCCCGACGACGAAGCCGCGCTGGCGCGCCTGGCGGCGATGCTGGACCTGCGCTTCGACGGCGTCAGCGTGGTGCTGCGCGGCCGTGCGGTCAGCGACGAACTGCGCCGCGAGGACGTCGGCAGCCTGGCCTCGCGTATCGCCGCGCTGCCTGCCGTGCGCGAGGCGCTGCACGGGCTGCAGCTGGCCTTCAGGCGTGCGCCGGGGCTGGTGGCCGACGGGCGCGACATGGGCACGGTGGTCTTTGCCGATGCGCCGCTCAAGGTGTTCTTGACGGCCAGCGCCGCGCAGCGCGCGGACCGACGTCATAAGCAGTTGATTTCAAAAGGAATTAGCGCTAACATCGCCGACCTTCGCGCAGACCTCGAAGCGCGTGACGTGCGGGACAAGTCCCGCAGCATCGCACCGTTGAGGCCGGCCGAGGACGCGCTGCTGCTCGACAACTCCGCACTGTCCATCGACGAATCGGTCGAGGTCGTGCTGGGCTGGTGGGCGCAGCGCAGGCCGTTTGGCTGAGAGGCAGGCAAAGCTTCCATCCACGCGGCCGCAAGAGCGCAGCGCCCTCCCCGCCGTGGCCTTCTGGCCCCACAGGGGCGCTGCAAGGCCCACCGCAACCATCGTTGCACCAACCCCCGTCGGCCGCGGTGCCGACACTGGAAACATCAACATGCAAACCGAAACTGCCGCCGCCGGCATGGAATCCTTCGCGGCGCTGTTCGAAGAATCGCTGAAGAACAGCGACATGCGCGTCGGCGAGGTCATCTCCGCCGAGGTCGTGCGCATCGACTACAACCACGTCGTCGTCAACGCCGGGTTGAAGAGCGAGTCCTACATCCCGATCGACGAGTTCAAGAACGACCAGGGCGAGGTCGAGGTCCAGGTCGGCGACTTCGTCGCGGTGGC
>CALBTN010000080.1 GCA_937967345.1 uncultured Rubrivivax sp.
GGAGCTGATGCGGGTGGACAAGAAGGCGCAGGGCGGCGAGATCCGCTTCGTGCTGATCGACGCGCCGGGCCGTGCGCTGACCCGGCCCGCGCCCGACGCGCTGGTGCGCGAGGTGCTGGCCGCGCACGCCGGCTAGCCGGGCGATGGCCGAACTCGCGCCCTGGGCCAGCGATGCGATGCGCTCGCGCGGCCGGCGCATCGCCGAGCCGGGGCTGCCGCGCGAGCAGGCGTATCGCATCGACCGCGAGCGCATCGTGCACTGCACGGCGTTTAGGCGGCTGGTCTACAAGACGCAGGTGTTCCTCAACCACGAGGGCGACCTGTTCCGCACCCGGCTGACGCACTCGCTGGAAGTGGCGCAGCTGGCGCGCTCGATGGCGCGCCAGCTGGCGTTGGACGAAGACCTGGTCGAGGCCATCGCGCTGGCGCACGACCTGGGCCACACGCCCTTCGGCCATGCCGGGCAGGACGCGCTGCACGAGTGCATGCGTGCAGCGAGTGGCGATCGCGATGGCGGCGGCGGCTTCGAGCACAACCTGCAAAGCCTGCGCGTGGTCGATGCGCTGGAGCAGTGCCACGCCGCCTTCGACGGCTTGAACCTGTCGTTCGAGACGCGCGAGGGCATCCTCAAGCACTGCTCGCGTGCCCACGCGCAGCGCCTCGAAGCCGACGAGCCCGGCGGCGTCGCGCAGCGTTTCCTGCTCGGTACCCAGCCGTCGCTGGAAGCGCAGCTGGTGAACCTGGCCGACGAGATGGCCTACAACGCGCACGACATCGACGACGGCGTGCGCTCGGGCCTGATCGCGCTCGATCAGTTGCACGACGTGCCGCTGCTGCGCCGTTTTCAGGCCGAGGCGCTGGCGGCCCACCCGCCGCTGGCGCATGCGGCGCCGCGCCGTTGGCTGTTCGACAGCATCCGGCGCATGCGTGAAGCGCAGGCTGCCGACCTGGTGGCGACGACGCTGGCGCGGCTGCACCAGCACCTTCCGCCGCATGCCGATGCCGACGCGGTGCGGCGCGCACCGCCGCTGGTGGCCTTCAGCGCCGAGATGCGCGATGCGGCGCGGCAGCTCAAGCGTTTCTTGTTCGATGCGCTGTACCGCCATCCGCAGGTGCGGCACAGCACCGATCGTGCGCGGCAGGTGGTCAGCGAGCTGTTTGCGCTGTACCTGCAGCGCCCGCACGAGATGCCGCCCGAACATGCCGGCCAGCCGCAGCGCGAGCGCGCGGTGGCCGACTACATCGCCGGCATGACCGACCGCTTCGCGCTGCGCGAGCACCAGCGGCTGACCGGCCGCGACTTGTTCGCCGATGCGCGCTGAGCGCCGCGGCCCGGTGTGCCGGCTGCGGCGCGCCGCCGCCACGTGCGGCGGCGCACGCTAGGCGCCATGGCGCGACGGCCCCGGCTGGTGGTGCCTGGTTGCGCCCATCTGCTGCTGCAACGCGGGCTGAGCGCGCAACCGGTGTTCGTCGACGACACCGACCGCCAGCAGTACCTGGACGCGCTGTTCGAGGCGATGCGCGCGCGTGCCGTGGTGCTGCACGCTTACGCGTTGCGCGACGACGGCGTGCAGTTGCTGCTGCGCCCGCCGTCCGAAGAAGCGCTGAGCCTGGCGATGCAGGCCGTCGGCCGGCGCTACGTGGCCGCGTTCAATCGCCGCCATGGCCGCAGCGGCACCTTGTGGGACGGGCGCTTTCGCGCCGGCGTGGTGCAAGACGGCGATGCGCTGCTGCAGGCGCTGTGCCTGGTCGACGCGGCACCGGCGGGTGGCACCTTGGTGCCGGGGACGCAAGCCAAGACCTGGTCGAGCGCCGCGCACCGGCTGGGGCTGCGCGCGGACCCGCTGGTGAGCGACCCGCCCGAATACTGGCGGCTGGGCAACACGCCCTTCGAGCGCGAGGCCGCCTACGGCCGGCTGCTGGCGCATGGGCTGGACGCGGCGGCGAGCCGGCGGATCGAGCACGCGGCGGCCAACGGCTGGGCGATCGGCTCGCCGCAGTTTCTGGCCGAGATCGCGCAGCGGCTGGGCCGGCCGGTGCGCCCGCGCGGCCGCGGCCGGCCGCCGCGCGCGTTGCCGCGCGACAAGTCACGCGATTAGCTGCGCGCCTGGCCGACTTAGCCGCCGGGGGGTCGCTTCGCGCTGGATCGGCCCGGCCGCGCGATCTGAGTGGCGTCCGGTCGGGGGGCGATGTCCTTTGCCAATGCAGCGCACTCGAAGCTGCGTTTCGTACTTTTTCCCATCGATATGTCCCCATTTTGTATTGACGCTCTTAGGTAACTGAATCTATCGAGCCTGACCCCATTTAATTTCTGTTGCTCGCCGCTGCTGCATCGCGATAATCGCCGTCCGGCAACCCGCAGACACCAAGGACGGCTCATGAGCACCGGCAGCGCCCACCACGATTCCGCCACGCCAGGCCACTCGAACGACCTCGGCGCCAGCCTGGACGAGCAGGCCGCGCTGCAGCGCGATGGCCTGTACGACGCCGCGCACGAGCGCGACGCCTGCGGCCTGGGCTTCGTCGCGCAGATCAAGGGCATCAAGTCGCACGCGATCATCGAGCAGGGCCTGAAGATCCTTGAGAACCTGGACCATCGCGGCGCGGTCGGCGCCGACAAGCTGATGGGCGACGGCTCGGGCATCATGATCCAGATCCCCGACGAGTTCTATCGCGCCGAGATGGCGCGCCAAGGCGTGAGCCTGCCGCCGCCCGGTGAATACGGCGTGGGCATGATCTTCATGCCCAAGGAGCACGCGTCGCGGCTGGCCTGCATCCAGGAGCTCGAGCGTGCGGTGCGCCGCGAGGGCCAGGTGCTGCTGGGCTGGCGCGACGTGCCGGTCGACCGCGACATGCCG
>CALBTN010000081.1 GCA_937967345.1 uncultured Rubrivivax sp.
GTCCAACGTCGTGCTCACGCCGCACATCGGCAGCGCCAGCCTGCCCACCCGCCGGGCGATGGCGCAGCTGGCGGCCGACAACCTGATCGCCGCGCTCGGCGTCGGTCCGCAGGCTGGCAAGCCGCCCACGGCCTTGAACCCGCAAGTGCTGCAAGCAAGCTGAAATTGGCGCGCGTTTGCCGGATTGCTCGCGTCGTTGGCGGGCGGCGGCGCTGCGGACAATCATGTTCCCGACCGCCAGTGCATGGGCGCTGCCAGCCCTGCCAAGCCTGCCATGAAGCCGCTGCGCCTGTTCGCCACCGCGCTGACTGTCCTTGCGCTCGCCGGCTGCGCCGGCCCGCTGGTGCGCAGCCTGGGCAACGGCGACGGCCCGGCGGTCTACCAGCTGCGCGGCGGCCGCGTCGACCAGGTCGAAGCCGAGGCCGCAAGGCTGTGCACGCACGGCTATCAGGTGCTGCGCCAAGGCCAGCGCTTTGCCCGGCCCGAGCCGCACGACAACGCGGCCACACAATGGCTGCAGCAAGCCGCTGACTGGATCTCCGGCATGCCCGGCAACGAGGCTCAGGCGACGATCGTCTGCCGCGGCTGAAGGCACCGCCAGCGCGCAGGCCGTGCTGGCGCGCCTTGCGACAATGGCGCGCATGGCTGGTTTGAACGAATGGCTGGTGCCCGGATTGCTCGGGTTGATTGTGTTGCTGCTGCTGGGCTTGCTGCTTCGGCGCGGCGACGAGCGCCGCTCGCGCGAGCTGCGCGGCGAGTTGCATGACAGCGCGCGCGACACGCGGCAGGAGCTGGCGGCCAACTTGTCGCTGTTCCAGCAGGCGCTGCTGGCGCAAGGCGGCGACCTGGCGCGGACTCAGAACGAGCAGATGGACTCGTTTCGCGTGCAGCTGGCGGCGATGCAGCAGCAGGTGAGCGACGCGCTGCAGGCCGCCGCGCACGGCCTGGCGCAGCAAGGGCAGGCGGCGCGCGATGCGCAGGACGCCGCGCTGCGCCGGCTTGCCGACAGTCTCGGTGCGCAGCTGGCGGCGCTGTCCGAGGCCAACGAACGACGCCTGAGCGCGCTGCAGGAGGGCAACGAACGCAAGCTCGAGCAGATGCGCGCCACCGTCGACGAGAAACTGCACGCCACACTCGAGCAGCGCCTGAGCGAGAGCTTCAAGCAGGTGGCCGAGCGGCTGGAGCAGGTGCACCGCGGCCTGGGCGAGATGCAGCTGCTGGCGCGCGACGTCGGTGCGCTCAACCGGGTGCTGACCAACGTCAAGACCCGCGGCATCTTCGGCGAGGTGCAACTGGCCGCGCTGCTCGAGCAGGTGTTCACCCCCGAGCAGTACGCGACCAACGTCGCCACCGTGCCGGGCAGCGCCGAGCGCGTCGAGTTCGCGATTCGCCTTCCCGGCCAGCGCGACGACGGTGCGCCGCTGTGGCTGCCGATCGATGCGAAGTTTCCGCGCGAGGACTACGAGCGGCTGCTCGATGCCCAGGAGCGCGCCGATGCCGCCGCGCTCGACGCCGCCAGCCGGGCGATCGAGGCCAGGCTGCGGCTCGAGGCCAAGACCGTGCGCACCAAGTACCTGGCGCCGTCGTACACCACCGACTTCGCGATCCTGTTCGTGCCCACCGAGGGGCTGTACGCCGAGGCGCTGCGCCGCCCCGGGCTGGTCGAAGCGCTGCAGCGCGAGCACAAGGTGATGCTGGCCGGGCCGACCACGCTGCTGGCCACGCTGAGCAGCCTGCAGATGGGGTTTCGCACGCTGGCGCTGGAACAGCGCAGTGCCGAGGTCTGGCAGGTGCTGGGTGCCGTCAAGACCGAGTTCGCCAAGTTCGGCGAGGTGCTGAAGAAGACGCGCGAGAAGCTCAACCAGGCGGCCGACACGATCTCGGCGGCGGAGACGCGCACGCGGCAGATGGGCCGGGCGCTGAAATCGGTGGAAGCGCTGCCGCAAGCGCAGGTGCAGCGGCTGCTGCCGCAGCCGACGGCTGAGGATGCGGCCGACGAGGTCGAAGCGAAGGCCCGTGCGCCTGTGCCGGCCGCAGGTGTCTGAGCCGCGCACCGCCGAGGCGCCGGCCGCGCCGGCCCAGGATGCCCAGTGCGGCACCCAGGTGCTGCTTGCGCTGGTGGCCGGGCAGATCGGGCTGCATGCGGCGATGGCCGGTGTGCGCCTGGCTGCACCACTGCTGGCACTGCGCGATGGCCACGGCGCGCTCGCCGTCGGCCTGCTGATGGCCTTGTATGCGGCTGCGCCGGCGTTGCTGTCGATGCCGGCCGGGCGGCTGGCCGACCGCCACGGCTATCACCGGCCGGTGGCCATCGCGATCGGCTTGTCGCTGTTGGGCGCGGTGCTGGCGCTGGCTGCGGCCATTGTGGCACCGGCGACGCGCCTGGCGCTGCTCGGCCTGTCGGCGGTGGCGGTGGGTTGCGGCGCCAATCTCGGGCTGATCGCGATTCAGCGCACGGCCGGGCTGGCCGCGCGCAGCGGCGCCCAACGCGTGCGCATGTTCAGTTGGCTGAGCGTAGCGCCGTCGCTGTCCAACGCCATCGGCCCAGTGCTGGCGGGTGTGCTGATCGACCGCGCCGGATTTGCCGCCGCCTTCGCCGCGATGCTGGCCTTGCCGCTGCTGACGGGCCTGTGCATGCGTTGGGTGCCGCGCGAGCCGGCATCGCCGACTGCCGCGGCGGCCCCGGCGGCAGCGAGCGGGCTTGCGCTGCTGGCCACGCCGGGGCTCAAACGGCTGCTCGGCGTCAACTGGCTGATATCGGCGAGCTGGGACGTGCACCAGTTCGTGGTGCCGATCCTCGGCTTCGAGCGCGGCTTCAGCGGCGCCACCATCGGCTTGATCCTCGGCAGCTTCACGCTGGCGGTCACCGCGGTGCGGCTGGCGATGCCGCTGGCCGCGCATCGCATCGCCGAAGTGGCGGTGCTGCGCGCCGCGATGATCGCTACCGCCAGCGTGTTCGCGCTGTATCCGTTGGTGCGCACGCCGTGGCTGATGGCCACCTGTGCCGGGCTGCTCGGCCTGGCGCTGGGCGCAGTGCAGCCGATGATGCTGGCCATGCTGCACCGGCTGTCGCCCGCGGGCCGCCATGGTGAGCTGATCGCGATGCGCGCGATGATCATGAACGCTTCGAGCACCGTGATGCCGCTGGCCTTCGGTGCGGCCGGCAGCGTGATCGGCGCCGCGGCGCTGTTCTGGTTGATGGGCGCCGCGGTGGCGGCCGGGTCTTGGCCGGCGCGCCGGCTGCGCGCCGCGGCGAGCGCGCCCGACTAAAAGCGGATGCCGGCCGGCGGCGCGATGCTCGGTGCCGCAGGCGCGGGCGAAGTTGTCGCGGGCGCGGGTGCCGAGGCCGGCGCAGCGGGGCGGCTCGCAACCGGCGCGCGCGCCGCGCTGCGCGCCGCCAGCGGCGCGGCCGGGGCGGCCTGCCAAGTCTTGGGCAGCGCCGAGTCGCGCGGGTAACCGGCGGCGTCGAGGTAGGCCATCCACTCCGATTCCGACAGGCCGCGCAGCGCCTGTTTGCCGATCGTCAACGACGGCACCGTGCGCGCACCCAGCGATTGCTCCATCGCCTGCGCATCGTCCTCGGTCAGGATCAGCTTCTCGGTGAAAGGCACGCCGCGTTGCTGCAGCAGCTTGCGGCCGGAATCGCATGGTGCGCAGTCGGCGGCGGCGTACAGCGTGACCGGGTAGCGCTCGGCCGCCTGGCGCAGCGCCACCGGCAGCGGCGGCGGTGTGGCGTCGGTGATCGCGCCGCTGCGATGCAGCGTGCTGACGCTGGCCCCGGCTTCGAGTGCCGGACGGTCGGTGTAGGTGATGCGTCCGTCAGGTCCGACGATCTTGTACTGGGCCCAGCCGGACGACGCCGCGCCGACCAGCGCCCCAGCGAGCAACAGCCGCCATGCGCGGCGCAGATGCGTTCGGGTTTGCATCGCGGCACGGTACTGCAGCGGCCGGCGTTGCGGGACCGGTGCGCGGCCGGTTTGCGCGTTGCACGTGAAAAACTGGGCGCCAAGCCGCGCCCACGTTGGCTGGGAGATCGGCTGTGCGCACGCCTGCGCGGCAGGCGGCGCGCTGCGCGGGCGCGATGCCGCTCGCATGCTGCATCAGGCTGCCGAGCGCTCGGCCGCCTCGAGCGTGTTGACCAGCAGCATCGCGCGCGTCATCGGGCCGACGCCGCCGGGCACCGGCGTGATCCAGCCGGCGACCTCGCGCACCGCGTCGAAGTCGACGTCGCCGCACAGCTTGCCAGCCGGGTTGTGGTTCATGCCGACGTCGATGACCGCCGCGCCGGGCTTGACCATGTCGGCGGTGATCGTGTCGCGGTGCCCGACCGCGGCCACCAGGATGTCGGCCTGGCGCGTGAACACCGCCAGATCCGGCGTCGCGCTGTGGCACACCGTGACCGTGGCGTGCGCTTGCAGCAGCATCAGTGCCATCGGCTTGCCCACGATGTTGCTGCGGCCGACCACCACCGCGTGCTTGCCCTTGGGGTCGACGCCGGCAGCGTGCAGCATGCGCATGCAGCCATACGGCGTGCAGGGCTTGAAGCCGGCCAGGCCGATCATCAAGGCGCCGGCGCTTTGCACGTGAAAGCCGTCGGCGTCCTTGGCCGGCGCGATCGCGGCGATGACCTTGCGGGTGTCGATGTGCGCGGGCAGCGGCAACTGCACCAGCATGCCGTGGATGGAAGCGTCGGCGTTGAGTTCGGCGATGCGCGCCAGCAGCGCGGCCTCGCTCAGATCGGCCGGGAAGCGATCGAGCACGAAGCGCATGCCGACGCTTTCGCAGTCGCCGCCCTTGTGGCGCACGTAGGTCTGCGAAGCCGGGTTGTCGCCGACCAGGATCACGGCCAGCGCCGGATGTACGCCGCGGCGCCGCAGCGCGGCCACGCGCTGCGCGACCTGAGCGCGCACATCGGCAGCCAGCGCCTTGCCGTCGATGATTCGAGCGGTCACTTGATCAGACTCCAGCAGGCAAGGCGCATCGCGCGCAGCGTCGCCATCGGTCGCGGGCTCAACTCTTGTGCTGCGCGCCCAGCGCGATCTTCAGCAGATCGGCCACGGTGTTGGCGTTGAGCTTTTCCATGATGTTGGCGCGGTGCGCCTCCACCGTCTTGATGCTGATGCCCAGGTCGTCGGCGATCTGCTTGTTCAGCCGCCCGGCGACGATGCGCTCGAGCACCTGCGCCTCGCGCGTGGTCAGCCGCGACAGCAGCGCGTCGCGGCTGGCCTGCTCCTGGTGCTGGCTGAACGCGTTGCGCGCCTGGTCGAGCATGCGCTCGACCAGACCAAGCAGTTCTTCTTCCTTGAAGGGCTTCTCGATGAAATCCATCGCGCCCTTCTTCATCGTGC
>CALBTN010000082.1 GCA_937967345.1 uncultured Rubrivivax sp.
CCGCCACCGGCCAGCGCATCGTGAAGAACGCCGGGCTGAAGAAGTTCAGCATGGAACTCGGCGGCAAGAGCCCGTTCGTGATCTTCGACGACGCCGACTTCGAGCGCGCGCTCGACGCGGCGCTGTTCATGATCTTCAGCAACAACGGCGAGCGCTGCACCGCAGGCAGCCGCATCCTGGTGCAGCGCTCGATCTACGCGCGCTTCGCCGAGGCGTTCGCCGCGCGCGCCGCGCGCGTCGCGGTCGGCGACCCGATGGACGACAAGACCATCATCGGCCCGATGATCAGCCCGCAGCACCTGGCCAAGGTGCGCAGCTACATCGAGCTCGGCCCCAAGGAAGGCGCGACGCTGCTCACCGGCGGGCTCGATGCGCCCGAGCTGCCGGCGGCGCTGCGCAGCGGCAACTTCGTCAAGCCCACCGTCTTCGCCGACGTGAAGAACTCGATGCGCATCGCGCAGGAAGAAATCTTCGGCCCGGTGGCCTGCCTGATCGCCTTCGACGACGAGGCCGATGCGATCGCGCAGGGCAACGACATCGAGTACGGCCTGTCCAGCTACGTCTGGAGCCAGGACATCGGCCGCGCGCACCGCGTGGCCGCGGCCATCGAAGCCGGCATGTGCTTCGTCAACAGCCAGAACGTGCGCGACCTGCGCCAGCCCTTCGGCGGCACCAAGGCCAGCGGCACCGGCCGCGAAGGCGGCACCTGGAGCTACGAGGTGTTCCTCGAGCCGAAGAACGTGGCGGTGTCGCTGGGTTCGCACCACATTCCACACTGGGGGGGTTGAGGCCGATGGATACCACCAAACTCATCGGCGCGGTCGCGCAGACCTCGACCGTGCTGCTGGACACCCCGGCCACGGTGCAGCGCGCGCTTGACTTGATGCGCGACGCGGCGGCCAGCGGCGCGCAGCTGCTGGTGTTCCCCGAAGCGTTCATCGGCGGCTATCCGAAGGGCGCCGACTTTCACATCTATCTGGGCGGGCGCACGCCGCAAGGGCGCGCCGAGTTCAAGCTCTACCACGACGCGGCGGTCAGCGTTGACGGCCCCGAGATCGCGGCGCTGGCCAAGCAGGCCGGCGCGCAGCGCATGCACGTGGTGGTGGGCATCATCGAGCGCGACGGCGGCACGCTGTACTGCACCGCGGTGTACCTGGGGCCGCAGGGCCAAATCCTGGGCAAGCACCGCAAGCTGATGCCCACCGCGCTCGAGCGGCTGGTCTGGGGCTTCGGCGACGGCTCCACCTTGAGCGCAGTCGACACGCCGTGGGGCAAGCTCGGCGCGGTGATCTGCTGGGAGAACTACATGCCGATGCTGCGCATGGCGATGTACCAGCAGCAGGTGGCGCTGTACTGCGCGCCCACCGCCGACGACCGGCCGAGCTGGCAATCGACGATGCAGCATATCGCGCTCGAGGGCCGCTGCTTCGTGCTGTCGGCCTGCCAGCATCTGCGGCGCCAGCAGTTCCCCGCCGAGCAGATGAACAACCGCCTGAGCGATGCCCCCGACGCGGTGCTGATGCGCGGCGGCAGCGTCATCATCGACCCGCTGGGCAAGGTGCTTGCCGGCCCGGTCTACGACGAAGACGCACTGCTCACGGCCGAGCTCGACCTGTCGCTGGTGCCGATGGGCAAGATGGATTTCGACGTGGTCGGCCACTACGCGCGGCCTGACGTGTTCGCGCTGCAGGTCGACACCGCCGCGCGGCACGCGGTGAAGCTCGCAGGCGGTTGATGATGGGCCGGGTTGCCGCGGCCGCCGGCGCCGAGCGCAGTCGGTAGATGTCTCGGCGCGGCGCGCCGCTTGAAGGGGTGGGTTGAACATGCAACGTCGTCGATGGCTTCAAGGCGCGGCCCTGCTGAGCGTCGCGCGTCTGGCGCCGGCGCAAGCTTGGCCGAGCAAGCCGGTGCAGTTGATCGTGCCCTTTCCGCCCGGCGGCACCACCGACACGGTCAGCCGGCTGGTCGCCACCGAACTGGCCAAGACGCTGGGCCAGCCGGTGCTGGTGGAGAACAAGCCCGGCGCCGGCACCGTGATCGGCGTGGGCAGCGTGGCCAAGGCCGCGCCCGATGGGTACACGCTGGTGACGGTGGCCAACAGCTTTGCCGCCAACGAATCGCTGGTGCGCCACCTGCCCTACGACGCGCGGCGCGACCTGCGCCCGGTGGCCCTGATGGGCCTGTCGGAGCACGTGCTGGCCACCTACCCGGGCAGCGGGCTGCGCTCGCTGGCCGACCTGGTGGCCGCCGCGCGCAAGCAGCCCGGCAAGCTCAGCTATGCGTCCTTCGGCAACGGCACTTCGGCGCACCTGTCGGGCGAAATGCTGAAGGCCGCAACCAACATCAAGCTGATCCACGTGCCCTACAAGGGCCAGGCGCCGGCACTGCAGGATCTGCTGGGCGGCCAGGTCACCGTGATGTTCGGCAACTGGCCGGAGTTCCGCGCCCACGTGCGCAGCGGCAAGCTGGTGGCGCTGGGCATGGCGACGCTGCAGCGCTCGGTGTTCGCGCCCGACATCCCGACGCTGGCCGAGCAGGGCATCGCCATCGAATCCAACTCATGGAACGGCGTGCTCGCGCCGCGCGCCACGCCCGACGCGGTGGTGCAGCGGCTGAACGAGCAGATCAACGCCGCGTTGAAGTCGCCCACCGTGGCGCAGGCCTTCGAAGCCGGCGGCATCGTCGCGCTGCCCGGCACGCCGGCGAACTTCTCGCTGTTCATCGGCGGCGAGATCGACAAGTACGAACGCATCATCAGCGCCGCGCGCATCACGCTGGATTGACCCCACCGAACCGGAGACCGCCATGGGCAAACTCGCACTCGCCGCCAAGATCACCCACGTGCCCAGCATGTACCTGAGCGAACTGCCGGGCCCGCGCCAGGGCACGCGGCAGGACGCGATCGACGGCCACATCGAGATCGGCCGGCGCTGCCGCGAGCTGGGCGTGGACACCATCGTCGTGTTCGACACGCACTGGCTGGTCAACGCCAGCTACCACATCAACTGCGCGCCGCACTTCAAGGGCACCTACACCAGCAACGAGCTGCCGCACTTCATCAGCAACATGCCCTTCGAGTTCCCGGGCAACCCGGGCCTGGGCAACCTGCTGGCGCGCACCGCCAACGAGATGGGCATCGAAGCGCTGGCGCACGACGCGACCACGCTCGACCCCGAATACGGCACGCTGGTGCCGATGCGCTACATGAACACCGACCAGCGCTTCAAGGTGGTGTCGGTGTCGGCGATGTGCACCGTGCACTACCTGAACGACAGCGCGCGGCTGGGCTGGGCGATCCGCAAGGCGGTCGAAGACCACTACGACGGCAACGTCGCCATCCTGGCCAGCGGCAGCTTGAGCCACCGCTTCGCGCAGAACGGCCTGGCACCGGAATACGCGTTCAAGATCTGGAGCCCCTTCCTCGAACACCTGGACCAGGAAGTGATCCGCATGTGGAAGGCCGGCGAGTGGAAGGACTTCTGCGAGATGCTGCCCGAGTACGCGCCCAAGGGCCACGGCGAAGGCTTCATGCACGACACCGCGATGCTGCTCGGCGCGCTCGGCTGGAGCGCCTATGACGCGCCGGCGGAGATCGTCACGCCCTACTTCGGCGCCAGCGGCACCGGCCAGATCAACGTCGTGTTCCCGGTGACGCCGCAGGACGGCCGCGCGGTACCCAAGGCGGTAGCCTCGGCGGCCGACGGCTACACCAGCGTCGCCACCCGGCTGTGAGGTCAGCGCCATGCCGCACCTGGTGATGCTGTACACGCCGCAGCTCGACGCGGCCTGCGACATGGACCGGCTGTGCCGCGGCCTGGCCGACGCGATGCTGGGCGTGCGCGACGAGGCCGGCAAGCAGGTCTTCCCGACCGGCGGCACGCGCGTGCTGGCCTTTCGCAGCGACCACCACGCGGTCACCGACGGCAGCGGCGACCATGCCTTCATGTACTTCAACCTGCGCATGGCGCGCGGCCGCAGCCCCGCCGTGCACCAGGCGGTGGGCGAAGCGCTGGCCGCGGTGGTGCGCGAGCAGATGGCGCCGGTGCTGGCCGAGCGCCCGGTCGGCCTGACGCTGCAGGTGGACGAAGGCCCCGAGGTTTTCGACGCCAAGCTCGGCAACCTGCATCCGCTGTTCGCCAAGAAATGAGCACCACCCTCGACGCCCAGACCATCGCCGCGCTGGCGCGCCAGCTCTACGACGCACGCAAGCAGCGCGTGCAGCTGCGCCACTTCTCCCAGCAGCACCCGGGCATGACCATCGAAGACGGCTACGCGATCCAGCGCGCCTGGGTGGCGCTGGAAGTGGCCGACGGGCGCACGATCAAGGGCCGCAAGATCGGGCTCACGTCGCGCGCCATGCAGCAGGCCAGCCAGATCACCGAGCCCGACTTCGCGCCGCTGATGGACGACATGTTCTTCGCCAGCGGCGGCGACATCCCCATCAGCCGCTTCATCGCGCCGCGCATCGAGGTCGAGCTGGCCTTCATCCTGGGCAAGCCCTTGAAGGGCCCGGGCGTGACGCTGTTTGACGTGCTCGCCGCCACCGAGTGGGTGAGCCCGGCGCTGGAGATCATCGACGCGCGCATCGAGCAGTTCGACCGCGACACTTCAGTGCCGCGCAAGGTCTTCGATACGATCAGCGACTTCGCCGCCAACGCCGGCATCGTGCTCGGCGGCCGCCCGGTGCGGCCGCACGACATCGACCTGCGCTGGGCCGGCGCGATGCTGTTCAAGAACGGCGTGATCGAAGAGACCGGCCTGGCCGCCGCGGTGCTGAACCACCCGGGCCACGGCGTCGCCTGGCTGGCCAACAAGATCGCGCCCTACGGCGAGCAGCTCAATGCCGGCGAGGTGATGCTGTGCGGCTCGTTCACGCGCCCCACCACCGCGGTGGCCGGCGACACGCTGCATGCCGACTACGGGCCGCTGGGGGCGGTCTCGTTCCGCTTCGTTTGATCCGGGCCCAGGGTCCGCGGTCCGAGCATGCGCAGCTGCGAGCGCCGCTCGGCCATGAAGTGCTCGCGCCAGGGGCGCCGCTACCATCCCCGCCCATGACCCGCGACCAACTGAAGAAGCTCGAAGACGATCTCTGGGCCGCTGCCGACAAGCTGCGCGCCAACTCCGACCTGAAGGCCAGCGAGTACTCGACGCCGGTGCTCGGCCTGATCTTCCTGAAGTTCGCCGACAACAAGTACCGCCAGCACGAGGCCGCGATCCTCGCCGAATACGACAAGCTCAAAGGCACGCGCCGCGAACGCAGCCTGCACGACATCGCCATCGAACGCTGCGGCTTCGCGCTCGCACCCGAGGCGCGCTACGACCACCTGCTGGGCCTGCCCGAGCAGGAGAACATCCCCAAGGCGATCCGCGCCGCGATGGCCAGCATCGAAGCCAGCAAGCCCGAGCTGCAAGGCGTGCTGCCGCAGCTCGAATACGACCGCTTCAACCGCAGCGCGCAGAACAAGGCGATCCCCAAGGCGCTGCTCAAGCTCTTCTCCGACATCCCGCTGGATGCCGCCGGCGACGTGTTCGGCCAGATCTACGAATACTTCCTCGCCAACTTCGCGCTCAGCGAAGGCCAGGGCGGCGGCGAGTTCTTCACCCCGCGCTCGGTGGTGCGGCTGATGGT
>CALBTN010000083.1 GCA_937967345.1 uncultured Rubrivivax sp.
TGTTCTCGATGACCATCGGCTTCGTCGGCATCTGGCTGTTCTCGATCCTGGACAACAGCAAGCGCGCGGCGCAGGACAAGGCCGGCTTCCTGGCGCAGCAGGTGCGCAGCGAGACCGGCATCGGCGCGTCGGGCGCGTCGGGCCACTGACCGCAGACCCCCGGCAGCGCTCGCGCGCCGCCGGGGCCTGACCGACGGGACTGCAGGCTGCGGCCGCGCAGTCCCTTTTCTTTTGAGCAAGGCCCCGCGCCATGACGTCTGCCTTCGATTTCGGCGTTCCGCCCTTCGACACGCTGAGCGCCGCGCAGCAAGCGCTGCTGCGCGCCACCGCCAGCGTCGTGCGCTTTGCCGCCGACGACCCGGTGCTGACACCGCAGATGGAGCCCACCCACGTCTACCTGCTGGTCGAAGGCCATGTCCGGCGCGAAGCCGGCGTGCTGCCCGAGGCCACCTACGGCCATGGCACCTTGTTCGGCGCGCGCGCGCTGCTCGCCGCCCGCGCCAGCAGCACCTCGGTGGCGCTGGACGAGGTGGTTGCCTGGCAGATCCCGAAGGCGACGCTGCAGTCGCTGCTGTCGGCCAACCCGGACTTTTGCGCCGCGGTATTCAGCGACATCGCGCGGCGGCTGTCGCAGCACGAGGCACGCGGCGAACAGCGCGAATTCCTGTCGCTGATGATGGCGCGGGTGCGCGACGCCTACGTGCGCAAGCCGTTCTATGTCGACGGCGCGCTCGACCTGGTCTCGGTGTGCGCGCTGATGCACGACGCCGGCAGCAGCAACGCGCTGGTGCGCGACGGCGAGCGCGTCGGCATGTTCACCACCACCGATCTGCGCGACGCGCTGCTGCGCCGCGCCGATGGCCGCAGCGGCGCTGGCGCGTACCTCGCGCCCGACAAGGTGGCGGTGCGCGACGTGGCGCGCTTCGAGCTGATCGCGGTCGACGCCGACGCCGAGCTGTTCGAAGCGCTGCTGCTGATGCTGCGCCACCGCGTGCACCGCGTGCTGGTGCGCGACGGCGGCGCCGTGGTCGGCTGCCTGAGCCAGCTCGACTTGATGAGCTTCGTGTCCAACCATTCGCACATCATCGCGCTGCAGATCGAGCAGGCCGGCAACATCGCCGAGCTGAAGGCCGCGGCGCTGCAGATGGACGGGCTGGTGGCGCTGCTGCACGGCGGCGGCGTCAAGGTCGAGGTCATCGCCAGCATGGTGCGGGTGCTCAACGCGCAGATCTTCGCGCGGCTGTGGTCGTTCGTCGCGCCGGCCGAGCTGGTGGCCAACAGCTGCTTGCTGGTGATGGGCAGCGAAGGCCGCGGCGAGCAGATCCTGAAAACCGACCAGGACAACGCGCTGCTGCTGCGCGACGGCTTCGCCTGCGCCGAGCTGACGGCGATCGCGCAGCGCTTCAACGGCGCGTTGATCGAGTTCGGCTGGCCGCCCTGCCCGGGCGACATCATGCTGACCAACCCGCTGTGGTGCGCGCCGCTGGCGCAGTTCAGGCAGCAGATCCGCGACTGGATCTACGGCTCGGGCAGCGACGGCACGATGCACCTGGCGATCTTCATGGACGCCACCGCCGTGGCCGGCGACGCCGCGCTGCTGCAGCAGGCCAGGCAGGCGGTGTACGGCTTCTTGCCCGACAACGATGCCTTCTTGGCCCGCTTTGCCAGCGCCGCCGACCAGTTCGAGGAGCCGGTGGGCTGGTGGGCCCGGCTGACCGCATCGCGCGGCCGCGAGGAGGCCTTGTTCGACATCAAGAAGCTGGGCACCTTCCCGATCGTGCACGGCGTGCGCAGCCTGGCGCTGAAATCGCGCATCGACGCGCTGGGCACCGACGAGCGCCTGCGCGCGCTGGTCGAGGCGCGGCAGCTCGACGCCGCGCTGGCGCGCGACCTGATCGAGGCGCTGCACTTCCTGATGGGCCTGAAGCTGCGCAACAACCTGGCGCAGCGCCAGCTGGGCCAGCCGCCGAACAACCTGGTGCGCATGTCGACGATGAGCACCCTCGAAGGCGACCGCCTGAAGGAATCGCTGGCCATCGTCAAGCGCTTTCGCCAGCAGCTGCAGCAGCGCTTCAAGCTGGGCGCGTTGTAGCCGCGCGCCGGCCCTGGCGCGCAGCAAGTCAGGCCGCGCGGGTCAGAACGCGCCGAACAGCGTGCCCAGCACGATGATGCAAGCCAGCGCGAGCAGCGGGCCGACCAGGCCGCACATCATCACCTCGCGATAGCTGCTGCGGTGGGTCGCGCCGCAGATCACGAACAGCGTCACCACCGTGCCGTTGTGCGGCAGCATCGACAGCGCGCCCGAGCCGATCGCCGCGACGCGGTGCATCAAGTCCAGCGAAATGCCGGCGGCGTTGGCCAGTTCGACGTAGGTGGCACCCAGCGCATTGAGCGCGATCGTCAAGCCGCCGGAGGCCGAGCCGGTGATGCCCGCCATCACGTTGGTGGCCACCGCGATCGACACCAGCGGCCCGCCCGGCACCGCCAGGAAGCCGTCGCGCACCACGCCGAAGGCCGGCAAGGCAGCAACCACGGCGCCGAAGCCGACCAGGCTTGCGGTGTTCAGCAGCGGCAGCACCGACGCGGTGGCGCCGGCGTCGACCGACTTGCGCCAATCGGGGAGCCGCTTGAAGAACAGCACCAGCACCAGCGTCGTGGCCACCGCCAGCGCGACCACCACCGACCACACGCCGCTGACCGCCGCCAGCGTGGTGCCGAAGCGATCGGCGAGGAAGTCGGTGTTGGCCCGCGGCAGCACGAAGATGCTCATCAGCAGGTTGACCACCAGCACCGCGATCACCGGCGCCATCGACGCCCAGAAGCTCGGCAGTTGCGCGCTGCGCTGGCCATGCTCGAGCTCGGCGGTATCGAAGTTCTCGGCGTTGGCGCCCTTCTGGCGCGTGATCTGCGCGTCGGCGGCCGGCGCCGTGCCGTGGCCGTAGCCCTCGCCGGCGGCACGCGCGCGCGACTCCACCAGCTTGAGCCACCACATGCCGAAGCCCAGCATCACGACCGCCGCGATGATGCCCAGGATCGGTGCGGCAAACAGCGTGGTGCCGAAGAAGGCCATCGGAATCGCGTTCTGGATCGCCGGTGTTCCGGGCAGCGCGGTCATGGTGAAGGTGAACGAGCCGAGCACGATCGCGCCCGGGATCAAGCGGTGCGGCGTGCCGGACTGCCTGAACAGCGCCGAAGCCACCGGATACACCGCGAAGGCCACCACGAACAGGCTGACGCCGCCGTAGGTCAGCACCGCGCAGGCCAGCACCACCGCGAACAGCGCGCGCGACTCGCCGAGCTTGGCGACGATGCCGCGCGCGATCGACAGGCCGGCGCCGCTGTCGTCCATCAGCTTGCCGAACAGCCCGCCGAGCAAGAAGATCGGAAAGAAGTTGCGCACGAAGTTGGCCGTGCCCTCCATGAAGGTCAGGGTCCACTTGGCCAGCAGCGGTTCGCCGGAGAAGATCGCCGCCACGATCGCCGCGGCGGGCGCGGCCACCAGAAGCGTGAAGCCGCGAAACGCCAGGAAGATCAGCAGCGCCAGCGCCACCAGGATGCCGATCAGTTCGACCGAATAGTCCGCCATGACTCACCTCGCTGGAACAGCAGGCATCGGCGCCCGAACAGTGCAGGACCACGCTGGCATGGCCGCACCGCGCACGCGGGCGAACCACGTGAAGACCGCCGCCAAGGACGGTCAGCGTGCAGTCCAGCCGCCATCCACCGGCAGCGACACGCCGTTGAGCTGCGCGGCCGCGTCCGAACACAAGAACACCGTCAGCGCACCCAGCTGCTCGGGCGTGGTGAACTCCAGCGACGGCTGCTTCTCGCCCAGCAACCGCGTCTTGGCGTCTTCTTCCGAGATCTGCTCGCGCTCGGCCAGCGCGTCGATCTGCTTTTGCACCAGCGGCGTGAGTACCCAGCCCGGGCAGATCGCATTGCAGGTGATGCCGGTGGTGGCCGTCTCCAGCGCCACCACCTTGGTCAGCCCGATGACGCCGTGCTTCGACGCGACGTAGGCCGACTTGTCCACCGAGGCCACCATGCCGTGCACCGAGGCGATGTTGACGATGCGGCCCCAGTTGCGCTCGAGCATCTGCGGCAGCACCGCGCGCGTCGTGGCGAACACCGCGGTCAGGTTGATGGCCATCACCTGATTCCACTTGTCCAGCGGAAAGTCCTTGACCGCCGAGACATGCTGGATGCCGGCGTTGTTGACCACGATGTCGACGCGCCCCATCTCGCGAGTCGCACGCTCGATCAGCGCCACGGCCTCGTCCGCCTTGGACAGGTTGGCCGGGATGAAGCTGACGCGAACGCCGCGCCCGGCGCCGATCGACTTGCACAGTTCATCCATGTTGCCGGCCCGGCCCGAGCCGTTGACCACCACGTCGGCCCCGGCGGCGGCCATCTGCTGGGCGATGCCCAGGCCGATGCCACTGGTGGAACCGGTCACCACTGCAACTTTGCCGGCGAGCATGTGCTGTCCTTTCCCGAAAGCGAGACGGGCATTCTCCACACGGACCGCGCCGCTGCATACGGTTTACAGGGTTTCCTCTGCCCGGTGGCGGACGGATCCGCAACGCGCGACGGGCGCAGCCCGCCGCGGCGCCATCACCCTGTCGCAGGCGGGGTGATGTTGTTCAGGCGCGCCGCGCTGCACCGCGCGGGCGTGGGGCCGCGCCCCGGGGCGCGCCCGATCGGCGCGCCGCCGCGTCAGTCGATCGGCGTGAGCTTGGCGATGTTCAGTGCCAACCACTTGCTGCCGTGGCGGCCGAAGTTGATGTGCGCGCGGGCATCGGCACCGCGGCCTTCGAGCGTGAGCACCACGCCTTCGCCGAACTTGGCGTGGAACACCGCCTGACCGACGCGCAGCCCCGTACCCTGCCCGGCACCGTGTCCCGCGTTCGAGCCGGCTGCCGCGGCCGTTGGCCCACCGGGCGTGTGCGCGGTTGCCGCACGCGCCGCCACTTGCCCGGCGCCGACGATCGACCCCAGCCCGCTGCCGCGCGACCAGGCATCCTGATAGGCGCGCACGTGGCCCGAGCCGAAACCGCCGTGGCGCGGGCTCAGCCACTTCAGCGTGTCATCGGGCAGTTCGTCGACGAAACGGCTCTTCACGTGGTAGCGCGTCTGGCCGTGCAGCAGCCGGGTCTGGCTGAAGCTCAGGTACAGCCGCTGGCGCGCGCGCGTGATTGCCACGTACATCAGCCGGCGCTCTTCTTCCAGCCCGTCGGCATCCGACAGCGCGTTCTCGTGCGGGAACAACCCTTCTTCCAAGCCGGTGATGAACACCGCGTCGAACTCCAGCCCCTTGGCCGAATGCACGGTCATCAGTTGCACCGCATCGGCGCCGGCCTGCGCCTGGTTGTCGCCGGCCTCGAGCGCGGCGTGGGTCAGGAACGCGGCCAACGGCGACATGATCTCGCCGGTCTCGGCATCGGGCGCGGCGCGCGGCGCGAGCGCGGCCGGCGCGGTCTCGTCCAGCGGCAGCGCCACCGCGTCCTTGCCGAAGCCCTCTTGCGTGACGAAGGCCTCGGCGGCGTTGACCAGTTCCTCGAGGTTCTCGACGCGCTCGGCGCCGTCGCGCTCGCTGCGGTAGTGGTCGAGCAGACCCGACGCCTCGAGCACGTGCACGATGATCTCGCGCAGCGTGCGCCCGGCGGTGGCGGCGCGCATCGCATCGATCAGCGCGACGAAACCCTGCAGCTTGGCGCCGGGCTTGCCGCTCACCGCGTCGATGCATGAAGCCAGGCTGCGCGCCCCGCTGCCGTGCAGCGCGTGCTGCGCCGGCGCGCGCGCCGCGTCCTGCAACTGCTCGAGCGTGCGCGCGCCGATGCCGCGCGCCGGAAAGTTGACCACCCGCGCAAAGCTGGTGTCGTCGTTCGGGTTCTCGATCAGCCGCAGATAGGCCAGCGCATGCTTGACCTCGGCGCGCTCGAAAAAGCGCAGCCCGCCGTACACACGGTACGGCACGCCGGCGTTGAACAGCGCGCTTTCCAGCACCCGGCTTTGCGCGTTGCTGCGGTACAGCAGCGCGATCTCGCTGCGCGCCAGCCCGCCGCGGTGCAGTGTTTGCAGCTCTTCGAGCAGCCACTGCGCCTCGGCGTAGTCGCTGGTGGCCTCGAACACGCGCACCGGCTCGCCGGCACCGGCGTCGGTGCGCAGCATCTTGCCCAGGCGCTGCGCGTTGCGCGAGATCAGCGCGTTGGCGGCGTCGAGGATGTGGCCGAAGCTGCGGTAGTTCTGCTCGAGCTTGATCACCCGCGCGACGCGGTACTCGCGCTCGAAGTCGGCCATGTTGCCCACACGCGCGCCGCGAAAGGCGTAGATGCTCTGGTCGTCGTCACCCACCGCGAGCACGCCCTGGCCCGGGGCGCCGGGCGGCGCCAACATCTTCAGCCACGCGTACTGCAGCCGGTTGGTGTCCTGGAACTCGTCGACCAGCAGGTGGCGAAAACGCCGCTGGTAGTGCTCGCGCACGGCGTCGTTGTCGCGCAGCAGTTCATAGGCGCGCAGCATCAGCTCGGCGAAGTCGACCACGCCCTCGCGCTGGCACTGCTCGTCGTAGGCTTCGTAGATGCGGATCAGCGTGCGCGTGTGCTCGTCGCGGGCCTGGACGTCGCGCGGCCGCTTGGCCTGCTCTTTCTCCGACGCGATGAACCAGCCGACCTGGCGCGGCACATAGCGCTCCTCGTCCAGGTTCAGCGCCTTGATCACGCGCTTGACCGCCGCCACCGCGTCCTGCGCGTCCAGGATCTGAAAGCCCTGCGGCAACGCAGCCAGCTTCCAGTGCGCGCGCAACAAGCGGTTGCACAGGCCGTGGAAGGTGCCGATCCACATGCCGCGCACGTTCACCG
>CALBTN010000084.1 GCA_937967345.1 uncultured Rubrivivax sp.
CCTCGGCGACGATCGGCGCCAGCACCGGCGGGCCCGGCGGCACCTCGACCACCTTGACGTTGGCGCCATGCCGGCGGCCGATGGCCTGCAGCGCCGGCCGCATGCGCATCGCGATGGCATGGCTCTGCGCGCTGCGGTGGTGCTTGTCGACCAGGTTCACCTGCAGGTCGCCCACCTCGCCGCCGGTGCGCAGGTCGTACTGCCGCACCAGGCCGTTGAAGTTGATCGGCGCCGCGGTGCCGGCATAGGCCTGGTAGTCGGCCACCTCCGGCTGGCGCGCGACGTAGGCACCGAGCTCGCGCAGCACGGCCGCGGTGCGCTCCACCGGCGTGCCGGCGGGCATGTCCACCACCACCTGGAACTCCGACTTGTTGTCGAACGGCAGCATCTTCAGCACCACCAGGCCGAGCGCCGGCAGCGCCAGCGACAGTGCGATGAGGCCGGCCACGCCGAGGCCGAGCAGGCGGCGGTTGCGGCGGCCGCGGCGGGCATCGAGCAGCGGCCGGAAGAGGCGCTCGAAGAAGCGGTCGACGCGGCCGGCCAGCCCGCTGCCGTGCGCTGCCGCGCCGCCGTGACCTTCCACACCCGGCTTCAGCCACAGCCGCGCCAGCCACGGCGTGACCATGAACGCGATCGCCAGCGACAGCCCCATGCCCATGCTCGCGTTGATCGGGATCGGGCTCATGTACGGCCCCATCAGGCCGCTGACGAAGGCCATCGGCAGCAGCGCTGCGATGACGGTGAAGGTGGCCAGGATGGTCGGCCCGCCGACCTCGTCGACGGCGCCCGGGATCAGCTCCGCGAGCGGCCGGCCCGGCGCCAGCGCCCGGTGGCGGTGGATGTTCTCGACCACGACGATCGCGTCGTCGACGAGGATGCCGATCGAGAAGATCAATGCGAACAGGCTCACCCGGTTGAGCGTGAAGCCCCAGGCCCAGGAGGCGAACAGCGTCGCGGTCAAGGTCAGGATCACCGCGCTGCCGACGACCGCCGCCTCGCGCCGGCCGAGCGCGAAGAACACCAGCGCCACCACCGACGCGGTCGCGAACAGCAGCTTCTGGATCAGCTTCATCGCCTTGTCGTTGGCGGTGGCGCCGTAGTTGCGCGTCTCGGCCACCTCGACGTCGTGCGGGATCACGGTGTTGCGCAGCACGTCCACACGCTGCATCACCGCGTCGGCGACGTCGATCGCGTTCTCGCCCGGCTTCTTGGTGATGCTGATCGTCACCGCCGGGAACTCGCCGCCTTCCGTCCCGGCGATGCCATGCCAGACGTAGCGTTGCGCCGGCAGCGGCCCGTCGCTGACGGCGGCAACGTCCTGCAGGAACACCGGCTTGCCGCCGCGCACGGCCACCAACAGCTCGCCGACCTCGCGCGCGTCCTTCAGGAAGGGCCCCGATTCCACCGCCACCGCACGGTTGCCGGCCAGCAGTTCGCCCACCGGCAAGCCCAGATTGGCCGCTTGCAGCGCACGGCGCAGGTCGCTCACCGTGACGCCGGCACCGGCCAGGCGCGCCGGGTCGATCTCTACCCGTACCGCGCGGCCCGGTCCGCCGATCGTTTGCACCTCGCGCGTGCCGGGCACGCGCTTCAACTCGGCTTCGATGCTGTGCGCGACGCGCTCCAGCTCATACGCGCCCAGCTCTGGATTCCGGCTGAACAGCGTCAGCGTGACGATCGGCACGTCGTCGATGCCCTTGGGCTTGATGATCGGATCGAGCACGCCCAGGCCCTTGGGCAGCCAGTCGGCGTTGGCGTTGACCGTGTCGTACAGCCGCACCAGCGCCTCGGTGCGCGGCACGCCGACCTTGAACTGCACGGTGATCACCGCGATGCCCGGGCGCGAGGTCGACATCACGTGCTCGACGCCCGCGATCTGCGCCAGCACCTGCTCGGCCGGCGCGGCCACCATCTGTTCGACGTCCTTGGCCGACGCGCCGGGGAACGGGATCAGCACGTTGGCCATGGTCACGTCGATCTGCGGCTCTTCCTCGCGCGGCGTGACCAGCACCGCGAAGATGCCCAGCAGCAGCGCCACCAGCGCCAGCAGCGGCGTGATCTGCGCCGACTGGAAGTACGCGGCGATGCGCCCGGAAATGCCCAGCCGCGGGCTCGCGTGCATGTTCACGACGCCTGCGCTCCTGCAGCTTTGGACTGGCGCGCCGCAGCCTGCGGGTCCAGCGCCACGCGCTCGCCCGCGGCCACGCCCGACAGCACCTCGACCTCGTCGCCCACGCTGCGGCCCAGGCGCACGTAGCGCAGCAGCGCCGCGCCCTGAGCGTCGACCACGTACACGCCGTTGACCTCGGCGCGCTTGACCACCGCCGCGCGCGGCACGTACAGCCTGTCCGGCGCCTGCGCGGCGCCGGTATCCGGCAGCCACACCCGCGCGAACATGCCCGGCGCCACGCCTTGCAGCTCGGTGGGCAGCGCAATGCGCAGTTGCACGGTGTGCGTCGCCGCGTCCACCGTCGGCAGCGCCTGCACCTGGGGCGCGTCGAGCCAGCGCCGCGCCTCGGGCAGACCCGGCAGTTCGACGCGCACGCCCTGCGCGCGCGGGTCCCAGGCGCTTTGCGGCACGGCGGCGCTGACGCGCAGCGCGCCGGGCGCATACAGCGTCAGCAGCGGGCGGCCTGGCAGCGCCATGTCGCCCTGGGACACCGGCACCTCGGCAACCACGCCGGCATAAGGCGCGACCAGCACGTGCAGCCCCGACTGGGTGCGCGCCGCGCCGGCCTGGGCCTGCAGCGCCGCCGCCTGCGCGGTGGCCGCCTTGAACTGCGACTCGGCGCGCTCGAGCGCGGCCTGGCTGATGTAGTCCTTCTGGTGCAGCTGGCGCTGGCGCTCGACGTCCTTGGTGGCCACCTCAAGCGCGGCCTGGGCGGCGCGCACTTGCGCCGCGCTGGCGCTGGCGGTGTGCTCGGCGCTGCGTGCGTCGATGCGCGCCAGCACCTGGCCGGGCTTGACACTGTCGCCGGCCTTGACTTCCAGCGCGGTCACGGCGCCGGCGACCTGCGCCGCGATGGCGGTGTGGCGCACGGCCTCGATCACGCCGTCGAAGCCGACGCTGGCTGGCGCGCCCGAGCTGCGCACCGGCGCGGTGGCCAGCGCGGGTGCGGTGGTCTGGGCGGCGGGCTCGGCGGCATCAGTGGCGGCCAGAGGCAACAGCAGCGCCAGAGCGCTTAGCCAGATCAGGCGCGGCGTGCGGGTGGTCATGGGCGGGCTCTTGTGCGGGGCATCGGGTTGGGTTTATTATTTGCGTCATGTTGCAAATAGTCAAGTGTGTAATTGCTTGATCTTGCGCAAGAACCGAGCCGCTCAGGCATGATGTCGACCCTGCCGAACCCCGCGTGTGCCCGCATGCAAGATCTGCCGAAGGAAGCCCTGGACCAGGTGGCTTCGTACTTCCAGGCGCTGTCCGAGCCGACGCGCCTGGCGCTGCTCAACCTGCTGCGCGACGGCGAGCGCAACGTCGGCGAGTTGGCGCAGGCCAGCGGTTTCACCACCGCCAACGTGTCGCGCCACATGGCGTTGCTCACCACGCGTGGGCTGGTGGCGCGCGACAGCCGCGGCACCAGCGTGTACTACCGCATCGCCGACGCGGCGGTCTACCAGCTGTGCGATCTGGTGTGCGGCAACCTGGCACGCCAGTACGAGCGCAGCGCGGCAGAGCGCGCCCTGTTCACCAACGGCACCCCCGAGGCACCCGCGCGTGCGCGCGGCGCCGCCCGCAACCCGCATTCCTGAAGGAGGCCCGATGTCCGCTCACGCCCTACCCCCGCCCTCGGCGCCGCCGCTGGCCGAAGACCCGCAGCGCCGCACCTGGCTCATTGCCAGCACCGCCGCCGGCGGCGTGGCCGCGGTGGCCACCGCCGTGCCCTTCGTCGCCTCGTTCGCGCCGAGCGAGCGCGCGCGGGCGATGGGCGCGGCGGTCGAAGTCGACATCGGCGACCTCGCGCCCGGCGACACCAAGATCGTCGAGTGGCGCGGCAAGCCGGTGTGGGTGGTGCGCCGCACGCCCGAGATGGTGGCCGCGGTCGAGCACCCCAGCCCCGACCTGGCCGACCCCGACTCCGAGCGCGACCAGCAGCCGCCTTACGCACGCAATGCGACGCGCTCGATCAAGCCGGACGTGTTTGTCGTGGTGGGCATCTGCACCCACCTGGGCTGCTCGCCGACCGCGATGCCGGCCGGCTCGAACAACCCCAGCCTGCCCGCCGGCTGGCCCGGCGGCTACTTCTGTCCGTGCCACGGGTCGACCTTCGACGGCGCCGGGCGGGTGTTCAAGAACAAGCCGGCGCCGACCAACCTCGAGGTGCCGCCGTACCAGTTCCTCAGCGACGCCAAACTGCTGATCGGCGAGGACGCGAAGTCGGCATGACGGCCTTCGACAACCCGGCCGGCACCTGGAACCAGCGCTTCAGCAGCGACGGCTACCTGTTCGGCACCGAGCCGAACACCTGGCTGCGCGAGCACGCCGCGGTCTGGCAAGCCGGCCAGCGCGTGCTGTGCGTCGCCGACGGCGAAGGCCGCAACAGCGTGTGGCTGGCGCAGCGCGGGCTGCAGGTCGACGCCTTCGACATCGCCGAGGTCGGCGTGGCCAAGGCGCGGCGCATGGCGGCCGCGCAGGGTGTCGCGGTGAACTACCAGGTGGCCGACTGCGAGGCCTTCGACTGGCGCGCCGAGGCCTACGACGGCGTGGCCGCGATCTTCATCCAGTTCGCCGACCCGGTGCTGCGCGCGCGGCTGTTCGCGCACATGGCGCAAAGTCTCAGGCCTGGCGGCACGCTGCTGCTGCAGGGTTACACGCCCAAGCAGTTGGACTACGGCACCGGCGGGCCGCCGCTGATCGACCACCTGTACACGCCGCAGTTGCTGCGCGAGGCCTTCGCCGCGCTGGACATCGTCGAGTTGCGCGAATACGAGGCCGAGCTCGCCGAGGGCAGCGCGCACAAGGGCCGCTCGGCGCTGATCGGCCTGGTGGCCAAGCGGCGCTGAAACGCGCGAGGCCGCGCGAGCCTGAACGGCGCGGCAGCGGCCGTCAGATCACGCGCGAGAAGCGCTCGCGCTGCTGGTCGCCTTGCAGCCAGCGGTCGAACACCATGGCCACCGCGCGCACGATGTACCAGCCGGTGGGCGTGACCTGGATTGCGTCCGCTTCGATCTGCACCAGCCCGGCCTCGGCCATCGGCTGCAGCGCCTGCAGTTCGCGCGCGAAGTACTCGCGCATGTCGATCAGGTGCGCCAGCTCGATCGATTCGAACTCGACGCGGCCCTGGCACATCAGCGCCATGATCACCGCGCGGCGCAGCAGGTCGTCGCGCGTCAGCGCGATGCCGCGCTGCACCGGCAGCTGGCGCTGGCGCAGGGCGTCGTAGTACTCGGGCAGCGACTTGACGTTCTGGTAGTAGCTGGCGCCAACCTTGCCGATCGACGACACGCCCAGCCCGATCAGGTCGCAGTCGGGCTGGGTGCTGTAGCCCTGGAAGTTGCGGTGCAGCCGGCCTTGGCGCTTGGCCACCGCCAGCGCGTCGTCGGGCAGCGCGAAGTGGTCCATGCCGATGTACTGGTAGCCGCGCTGCAAGAAGCCGTTGATCGCATCGCCGAGCATCGCCACGCGCTGCCCGGCGATCGGCAGATCGGCCGCGGCGATGCGCCGCTGCGGCTTGAAGCGCTGCGGCAGGTGCGCGTAGGCGTACAGCGCGATGCGGTCGGGCCGCAGCTCGCCGATCTGGGCCACCGTGCGCGCGAAGCTGTCCGGCGTTTGCCGCGGCAGGCCGTAGATCAAGTCGGCGTTGATCGACTTGTAGCCCAGTTCGCGCGCGCTGATCATCAGATCGCGCACGGCTTCGAAGGGCTGCACGCGGTGCACCGCTTGCTGTACCTGCGGGTCGAAATCCTGCACGCCGAAGCTGATGCGGTTCAGCCCCAGCTCGCGGAACAACGCCAGCCGCTCGGGCGTGACGGTGCGCGGGTCGATCTCGATCGAGATCTCAGCGCCCGCGCCGATGCTGAAGGCGCGGCGCAGCGCAGCCATCACCCGCTGCAGTTCGGCATCGGACAGGAAGGTCGGCGAGCCGCCACCGAAGTGCAGTTGGGACACCGCATGGCCGGGCTTCATCTGCGCCAGCAGCAACTCGATCTCGACATCCAGCGCGTCGAGGTACTCGGCCGCGCGCTCGTGGTGCCGGGTGATGATCTTGTTGCAGGCGCAGTAGTAGCACAGCGACTCACAGAACGGGATGTGCACGTACACCGACAGCGGCGTGGCGCTGCCCAGCGCGCCACCCTGCGCGCGCTGTTGCAGCACATGGCTCAACTCGGCGGCGCCGAAGGCCTCGACGAAGCGGTCGGCGGTGGGGTAGGAGGTGTAACGCGGCCCGGGGGTGTCGAAGCGGCGCAGCAGCGCCTCGGACAGCACGGGTGCGGCGTCGACGCACTCGCGCTCGATAGTGGCAGTCATGGGCGCCGATGGTGCATGATGCGTCCCTGGGCGTTTTTGATTTTTCGCAAACTGCGGCCTGTGCCGTCCTCGAACAATCCTGACCATGACCTCCACCGCCACCGTGACGCCGATCAAGGCCACGGAGTTCAAAGTTGCGTGCTCGAACTGCAACCTGCGCGAGTTGTGCCTGCCGGTGGGCTTTTCCGACCGCGAGTTCGAACGGCTGGACACCCTGGTCGCGACCCGGCGCACGCTCAAGCGCGGCGAGCTGCTGTTTCGTTGCGGCGACCCGTTCGAGTCGCTGTACGCGGTGCGAACCGGATTCTTCAAGACGCGGGTGTCGTCCGAGGACGGGCGCGACCAGGTCACCGGCTTTCAGATGGCGGGCGAGTTGCTCGGCCTGGACGGCATCGGCA
>CALBTN010000085.1 GCA_937967345.1 uncultured Rubrivivax sp.
GCCGAGGTCCCCTCGGCCGTAAAAACCCGGCTGGCCGACGCTGACCGACACGCCAACCTCAGGCCCGGCGAACACCGGGGCCGACAACAGTGCGGCGGCCAACGCCACGAACCCTCGACTCATCGCTGCCAACTCCTTGACGAACATGCCGCAGCCAACGCGGCGTCGCGTGCGCTGGTGGACAGACCCGCCGGCAACAGTGTGTGTAACGGTAAGGGGCGCGGCTGCGGCCCGCAGGCGGTCCGGCCGGCCTTGTCGAGCAGCCGGGCCGCGAGGCTCGCATAACATTCGCCCCCGAGCGAGGAAACGAGATTGAGCACCGACACCGCATATGCCGAGCTGGGCCTTGCGCCGGGGGCGAGCGAGGCTGAAGTCAAGGCAGCGTGGCGGCGGCTGGTGTCGCTGTGGCACCCCGACCGCAACGCCAGCGCAACCGCAGTGCACAAGATGCAGCGGCTGAACGAGGCGCTCGAGCAGATCAGCCGCGCCGGGTTCGGGCACAACCCGGCCCGAACCGGGCCCGAAGCCGCAGCCGAATCGCGGCCCAAGTCGCCGCCCAAGTCGCCGCCCAAGTCGCCGCCCAAGCCCAAGCCGCCGCCGGGCGCGCCGCCGCCGCCGGCGCGCACGATCCATCGCAAGGTCGAGCTGAGCCTGCAAGAAGCCGCGCTGGGCTGCAAGCGCAGCGTGCACGGGCAATACGGCGTGCAGTGCGCGAAGTGCTCCGGCCTGGGCTGGCAGGTGTTGGGCGGACGCTGCAAGCCTTGCGCCGGGTCGGGTGCGGTGCGCCGCGCGTCGCTGTACAACTGGTTCGGCAGCCGCGTGGAGTGCGAGGCCTGCAGCGGCGGCGGCATCGCGCGCCGCGCCTGCCCCGACTGCGGCGCCACCGGCAAGCTGGCGCCGCAGCGCTTCAAGGTCACGGTGCGCATCGCCGATGGCGACGTGCTGCAGGCCAGCACGCTGAGCTGCGGCGGCGAGACCGTGGCCATCGAGTTGCGCGTCACGGTGCGGCCGCACGAGTTTCTCGAGCTGTTCGACGACGGCGCGCTGCGCTGCGAGGTTCCGGTCGACGGCTTTGCCTGGATTGCCCAGCGCGAGGTCGAGGTGCCGAGTCTGGACGGTCTGGCCAAGCTGCAACTGCAGCGCGCGCAGCTGGTCTACCGGCTGGCCGGGCAGGGTTTCCCGACCGAACGGCGCGGGCCGCGCGGCGACCTGTGGGTCACCGTGGCGCCGGTGTTCCCGGAGCCGATGAGCGCCGAGCAGCAAGCGCTGCTCGACCGCCTGATCGCCGCCAACCTCGGCCGCGACGGCCAGCCGCTGTCACCCCGGCTGCGCGACTGGCAGCGCCGGATGCACGCGGCGCACGGTGCAGGCCGGGCCGGCTGATCGCGCCTGCGGCCTGCGCATCAGGCCAGTGCGCCGAGTCCTGCTTCTGGCGCTCAGACGCGCTCGAGCAAGGCTTCGAAGCCGGGGTAGCCGGCCGGCACGATCGCCACCTTGCGCGCCGTCTTGGGGTGCGGCTCGCCGCGGCGCAGCGCGTCGGCGTAGGCTGCGCCGTCTTCGACCCAGCTGCCGCCCATCAGCGTGACGCCGCGTGCGAACAGCGCGTCAGGGAAGCAGCCCATGCTCGGGCCGACCAGCGCGACATGGCGGGCGCCGCTGCAGCGCTCGAGCATCGCGTCGAGCGAGTCGTTGAGCACCAGCGTGCCGGTGGCGATGACCTTGTCGCAAGCGCGCAAGGCATCGGCGTCGAGCGTGACGCGCCAGCCGTCGTGGGTGCCGGCCAGATGGGGCTTGAGCTCCACCACCGTCAGCCGTGCACCGCTGGCCAGCAGCCGCGGGACCAGCGGCGTGAACAGGCCGATCATGCCGATCTCGTCGCCCGGGCGCGGGTCGAGCCCGCCCAGCGAGTCGGCGCTGGCGGGCGGGCTCCAGCCGGCGCGCCGATACAGGCAGGCGCACAGTGCGTTGGCCGCGGCGAAGCCGAGCGTGCGCGGCGCGGCGCTGCAGTCGAGGAAGCGCCGCGCCAAGCTCAGCGCATCGGCACCGGCCAGATCGGCCATCGGCTGCAGCGCGCGCAGCCGCGCCAGGGTGTCGTCGAGCAGCACATAGCTCAGCCCGAGCGAGCCGTCGGCCAGCTCGAGCGCACAGAACTCGCCGCGCGCCGCGTCAGGGCCGGGCTCGGCGGGCAGGTGCAGCGCGCGCACCCGCGGCAACGCCGCGCGCTGGGCGAAGCGCTCCAGCTGCCGCAGCAACGCGGCGGCGAAGCCGGTGCCGCGCCCGGCGGCGTCAGCCTGCACCGTGGCGCTGCGCCATGTCCTGGGCGGCCGGCCGCGGCGGTGCTGCCGCCAGCACACGGGCCGCGGCCGGAAACACCAGCTCGTCCTCGGCCGCGATATGCCAGTCGTACAGCCGGGTGAAGCGTTCGAGCAGCGCTTCGTCGTCCGGCGCGAAGCCGCGCCAGCTGCCACCGGCCACCGGCTCGAGCAGCGCGCGTACCTGTGTCCACAGGTCGGCCATTTCCAGGTGCTCACGCTGCAGCCGGTAGATGGTCTGCACATGCTGCCCGGCGGCCAGCAGAGGCGGAAAGACGCTGCTTTCCTCGATCTCGTGGTGTGTGGGCGCGACCTCGTTGAAGAAGGGCATGAGCTCGCGCGCAGCGTCGATCGCTTGCGCATCGCAGCCCATCGCGCCCAGGTGCAGCCGCAGCCATTGCAGCAGCCGCAGCATGCGCTGCAGCCGGTCGTGGTATTCGCTCAGCCGTTCGAAGGCAAGTTCGGTCATCGTTGGATCGCAGGCCCCGGTTAGAAGCGCGCGCGCAGTGACAGCCGCCAGGTGCGCGGCTGCTCGGCGTAGGTGAACAGCGCCGACTTGTCGGACAGCCGCGTGTCGTTGAGGTTCTCCACACCGACGCCGACGTCCAGGTTCGGGGTGGCTTGCCACTGCGCCTGGGCGCTGAGCAGCGTCAGCGTCGGCACCGGTTGCGGCGGCTGGCCGACCACCGAGGTCGCCAGCAACTGGCCGCGGCTGGAGGTCAGCAGCAGGCCCGCGGTCCACGGGCCGCGCTCCCAGTCCAGCCGCGCGCCGTACGAATGGCGCGGGCGCTTGTCCAGCCGCTGGTCGTCGCCGTCGATCGCCGTCAGGTACTGGTAGTTCAGCGTGGTCCAGAAACCGCCCCCCAGCACCGCGCGCACCGACGCCTCGGCGCCGCGCAAGGTGGCCTTGTCGATGTTGTCGAACACGTAGTGGTTGCGCCCGGCAACCACCGCGAACAGCCGCGGCACGATCAGGTCGTCGACCTGGTTGTGAAACAGCGTCAGCATCGCCGAGGCCTGCGCGCTGGACCAGCCCGCGGCCAGCTCGACCGAGTCGTTGGTCTCGGGCTGCAGGTCGGGGTTGCCGTGGTAGGTGAAGGGGCCCTCGTCCTCGACGTAGCCGGGCGAGATCTGCTTCAGGTTGGGCGCCTTGAAGCCGTGGCCGTAGCCGCCCTTGACCGTCCACTGCGGCGCCGGCTGCCACACCGCGTACAGACGCGGGCTCCACTCGCCGCCGAACATGTTCTGGTGGTCGTAGCGCAAGCCGGCGGTCAGCGTCAGCGCCGGGGTCAGCACGATCTCGTCCTGCAGGTACAGCGCCTGGTGCACGGCGTCGGCCGAGCCGCCGGGCAGGCCCTCGTTGTCGAGCTGCTCGTCGCGCCGCTCGAAGCCGGCGGTCAGCCGCTGGCGCTGCGTGGCCGTCATCGTGGCGTTGCCCTCGACCACGCGGTCGACCAACTTTTGCGGGCGCAGCGGCGCCACGCCGTTGGTGCGCGTGTTGTTCATCTCGAGCGTGCTTTCGTACACGCGCAGCAGGCTGTTCAGCTCGAGCGGCCCGGCCCAGCGCGCGCTCCAGCCCAGCGAGACATGGCTGCGGTCGATGTCGGTGATCGTCTCGTGGTAGCGGCGCCGCCCGCCGCGTTCGCGCGCCTTGGCCCAGCGGTCTTCTCGGCCGAACCAGTACTCGGCATCGATCACATGGCCGTCGGCGGGCAGCCAGGCCAGCTGCAACAGCGCGTCGCGCTTTTCGCGCTCCTCGATCTCGCTGACGCGCGGGTCGGCCTCGGAGTCGACCGACTCGAGGCGCACGTCCGACAGCACCACCCCCATGCGCCACTGCGACGACAGCGGCCCGGCCACGCGTCCCGCCGCGCGCTGGCCGTCGCCGCCGCGCGAGTCGCCTGCCTGGCGCCCCTCCAGCAGCGCCGAGCCGGCCCAGGCGTCGCCCGGCTGGCGCAGGATGATGTTGATCACGCCGCCCAGTGCCTCGGAGCCGTACAGCACCGACATCGGCCCGCGGATGACCTCGATGCGCTCGATGCCTTCGATCGGGATCCAGTCGTACTGGAAGTCGGAGTGGCCGATGGCGCCGTCGCTGGCCGAGATGCGCTTGCCGTCGACCAGTACCAGCACGTTGCGGCCATCCATGCCACGGATGCTCAGACCGCGCCGCCCGCCGATGGTGCGGCTTTGCAGCGAGATGCCCGACTCGCCGAGCAGTGCTTGCAGCACGTTGTCGGCGCCGCGCTGCTCGATCTGCTCGCGCGTGACCACGTCCATCGACGCCGGCGCGTCGATCAGCGGCATCGGGCGGCGGGTCGCGGTGACGACCACCGGCTGCGGCTGCAGCACATCCGGCGGCGGCTCGTCGGCCGCCGCGGCGAGTGCGGCGCCGCTCAACGCGCAATGCAGCGCGCCCCGCGCCCAGCGCGCGGGTTCAAGCCTCGTGCGAGCGGCCAAACTGGACATGTCCACAGCGGGTGAGAGTCAAGGTGGCACGCAGGGTGCGTGATTTGGCCGGTGACGGCATTGACATGGTTCGCTTTTTGACGCGACCGATCCGCACTGCGGTGCCTGCTGCGCGTGACGCGCCGAAGCGACAACACCCGTCCCACTTGACGTAGTTCAAGGACGCGGCCCATGGGCCATCGCACCATCCCCCTGATCATGGCGAGGAAATGCAGCCTCCCGCCGGGTCCATCGGCAGCTTGGCTGTCGATGGCAAAGGTGCTGCGAGGGCCGCGTGCACGGCCCAGACGACGGAGTGCAGAGATGACCACCCCAAGACTGTCCCGCATGGCCCTCGCGCTGTTCGCGACCCTGTCGGTAGGCGCCCAGGCGCAAGCGCCCGCGGCGCAGTCGCAGGCGCCCGCGATGACCGCGGCCGAGAAGGAGATCGGCAAGAAGATCTACTTCGAGCGCTGCGCCGGCTGTCACGGCGTGCTGCGCAAGGGCGCCACCGGCAAGAACCTCGAGCCGCACTGGGCCAAGAAGCTGCCCGACGGCACCACCCAGGAGGGCGGCACGCTCAAGCTCGGCACCGACCGGCTGAGCAAGATCATCGCGATGGGCACCGAAGGCGGCATGGTGAACTATGACGACATCCTCACCAAGGAGGAGATCGACATCATGGCGCGCTACATCCAGCAAGAGCCGGATGTGCCGCCGGAGTTCAGCCTGCAGGACATGAAGGATTCCTGGAAGCTGCTGATCCCGGTCGACCAACGGCCGAAGAAGCAGATGAACAAGATCAACCTGAAGAACGTGTTCGCGATCACGCTGCGCGACACCGGCAAGCTCGCACTGGTCGACGGCGACACCAAGGAGATCTGGCAGATCCTCGACACCGGCTACGCGGTGCACATCTCGCGCCTGTCGGCATCGGGCCGCTACGTCTACACCGTCGGCCGCGACGGCCTGGTCACGCTGATCGACTTGTGGTTCGAGAAGCCGACCACGGTGGCCACGGTCAAGCTGGGCGCCGATGCGCGCTCGGTCGACACCAGCAAGTTCAAGGGTTTCGAGGACAAGTTTCTGATCGGCGGTACCTACTGGCCGCCCCAGTACTCGATCATGGACGGCCAGACGCTCGAGCCGTTGAAGGTTGTCTCGACCCGCGGCAACACCGTCGACGGCGAATACCACCCCGAGCCGCGCGTGGCCTCGATCGTCAGCTCGTTCATCAAGCCGGAGTGGGTGGTCAACGTCAAGGAGACCGGCCAGATCCTGCTGGTCGATTACTCCGACATCAAGAACCTGAAGAGCATCG
>CALBTN010000086.1 GCA_937967345.1 uncultured Rubrivivax sp.
CCAGCCGATCGCGCCGGCCGCGGCACCGAGCTGGCCAGTGGACAAGGTCACGTGGCGCACGTCCAGGCTCGGGCCGACGAAGCCGGTGACCACCGGCACCAGGCCGAGCATCAGGCCGAGCGAGACGTTGGCAACGACACCGCTGATGTTGTCGCGCCACCAACGCGCCCAGCGCTGCGCGCGCGACGCGCCCAGCCGCGCGACGATGTGCGGGTTGCAGCCGATCGCGCTGTCCAGGCGGTGAAAGACGAACCAGTTCTCGGTCCAGCCGGCGACGATCGAGCTGGCGAACAGCAGCACGCCGGTGAAGGCGGCGTACAGCACGGTCGGCCCGAGCAGCGTCAGCGCGTGCAGCACGTGATCGGCCTCGGCCGCACCGACCAGCGGGCGGCCCAGCGCCAGCGTCGACAGCCACTGCGCGGCAAACACCAGCGGCCCGCACAGCGCCAGGTTGCCGAAGATGCCGGCGGCCTGCGAGCGCAGCAGGTGCACCACGTCGTCGACGAAGGCCTCGACCGCGGCATCGGTCTTCAAGTCGCCCAGGCGCTGCGCCATCGCCGGGGCGGTCATCGCCGGCTGCTTGGTGGCCACGGTGCCGTGCCACAGCATGATCAGCACGAAGCTGGCGGCGTAGTTGATGCCGGCCCAGGCGCCGCCCCAGAACGCGCTCAGGCCGATCGCCAGGATGCCGAACTTCAGCAGCGTGGTCACCGACATCACCGCGCCGCCGATCGATGCGCGGCGCAGCATGTCGAGGTATTCGGCGCGGCTGTGCGCAATGTAGTGCTCGCCGGTCTCGGCACTGCGCTGCGCCATCTTGCGCGCGAGCTGCGCGTAGTGGCGCGACAGCAGCGCGCGCACGCTGCGCTGCTGCTGCTGCGCCTGCAGCAGCGAGCAGCACAGCCGCACGATCTCGGGCCCGGGCGACGGCGACAGCACGCAGTCGGCAAGCTGCTCGACGCGGCGCACCCGCGCACGCAGCAGATCCACCGCGTAGACGATGTCCACCGAGATGCCGTACTCGTCCAGGTGGCCGCCGATGCTGTCGACCGCGGCCACGCACTGGTCGAGCAGCGCGCGCAGGTACAGCGCCGCCTGGCGCAGCTCGAGGCTGTCCAGATCGCCGGCCAGCACCCGCTCGCGCAGGCGCTCGGTGCTGGTGGCGAGCTGGCGGAACGGCTGCTGCGCCAGCGTGTCCTCGCTCATGCGCTTGCGCAGCGGGCCGGAGAACCCCGCCGCGCCGATCGCGCCGACCAGGAAGCTCATCGCGTCGAGCATCTCGGCGCGCCACGGGTCGCCGCCGCGCGAGACGCCGCGCCACGCCGCGCTGCCCAGGCGCTGCAGCGTGTCGGCATCGAGCGCGGCGACCCAGGCCGCGTCCTCGGGCCGGAACAGCAGCGGAAACAGCTCGGCCAACTCGCGCGTGTCCGGCGTGGCGGGCAGCACGCGCAGCCGCACACGCTCGAGCACCTCGCTGTACAGCGCGGTGCGCGGGCTCAGGCCGAAGTCGGAGAACAGCCCGGCGGCACGCACGTCGCCCCAGAAGGCGACGAACACGCGCTGCACGCGCCGGCCGTACTCGGGGTTGTTGTCCAGCACCTTGAGCAGGTGGCGCAACCGCAGCACTGCCGGCGGCGTCGCGTCTTCGGCCGGGGCCTCGCGCGGCTCGTGGCGCAGCCACTGCAGCAGCCGCACCAGCCACAGGTGGCGCTGAGCGCGGTCGTTCAGACCCTCGGCCGCGTTCAGCAGCGCGCTCAGATCCCAGCGGCCGGCTTCGCGCCTGGACAGCACGGTCAGTGCAACGCGCCGGGTTGCGCCAGGGTGAACGGCGCGATCGCCGCGTCGAAGGCGTGCGCGTCCTCGGTCATGCAAAAGAAGGTGCCGTGCATCATGCCGTGCGGCGTGGCCAGTTGGGTCCAGCTGGTGTACTCGAAGGACTCGCCCGGCTTGAGCAGCGGCTGGTGCCCCACCACCGCCAGGCCGCGCACCTCCTCGACGTGGCCGGCGGCATCGGTGATGACCCAATGCCGCGCCACCAGTTGCGCCGCGATGTCGCCGCTGTTGTGGATGGTCACGGTGTAGGCGAAGGCGAAGGGGCCGTCGGGCAGCTGCGACTGCTCGGCCAGGAACTGGGTCTTGACGCTGCAGCTGAATCGCGGGCCCTTCATGGTCGGCGCATTGTAGGCAGGCCCCTAGAATCAAAGACATGCGCTCCTACCGCATCGCCCCCAGCCTGCTGTCGGCCGACTTCGCGCGGCTGGGCCAGGAGATGAAGGCGGTCATCGACGCCGGTGCCGACTGGATCCACTTCGACGTGATGGACAACCATTACGTGCCGAACCTCACTTTCGGCCCGATGGTGTGCCAGGCGCTGCGCAAGCACGCGGTGCGCGGCGACGGCCAGCCGGTGCCGATCGACGTGCACCTGATGGTGCAGCCGGTGGACGCGCTGGCGCAGGCCTTCGCCGACGCCGGCGCCGACCTGATCAGCTTCCACCCCGACGCCAGCATCCACGTCGACCGCACGCTGCAGCTGATCCGCGCCGCCGGCTGCAAGGCCGGGCTGGTCTACAACCCGGCGGCCTCGATCGACGGCCTGGAATGGGTGCTCGACAAGGTCGACCACGTGCTGGTGATGAGCGTGAACCCCGGCTTCGGCGGCCAGGGCTTCATCGACGGCAGCCTGCGCAAGATCGAGCGCCTGCGCAGGGTGATCGACGCCAGCGGCCGCGACATCGCGCTGGAAGTCGACGGTGGCATCAAGGTCGACAACATCCGCCGCATCGCCGACGCCGGCGCCGACACCTTCGTCGCCGGCAGCGCGATCTTCGGCCAACCCGACTACCGCCAGGTGATCGGCGCGATGCGCGCCGAACTGGCGCGCGGCTGAGCCGCGCATGTCGGCGATCGAGCTGCAAGGTGTGGCCAAACGCTGGGGCAGCACCACCGCGCTGCACGCGGTGGACCTGAGCATCGCCGCGGGCAGCTTCTGTGTGCTGCTGGGCCCGTCGGGCTGCGGCAAGTCGACCACGCTGCGCATCATCGCCGGGCTCGACCACGCCAGCAGCGGGCGCGTGCTGATCGCCGGGCGCGACGTCACCACGCTGGCGCCGGCCGAGCGCGGCATCGCGATGGTGTTCCAGAACTACGCGCTGTTTCCGCACCTGGACGTGGCGAACAACATCACCTTCGGCCTGAGCGTGCGCAAGCTGCCGGCGGCCGAACAACAACAGCGGCTGCAGCAGGTGGCGCAGCTGCTGGGCCTGGGCGCGCTGCTGCAGCGCAAGCCCTCGCAGCTGTCGGGCGGCCAGCAGCAGCGCGTCGCGCTGGGCCGCGCGCTGGTGGCGCAGGCCAAGGTGTGCCTGATGGACGAGCCGCTGTCCAACCTGGACGCGCAGTTGCGCCAGGACATGCGCCGCGAGCTGCGCGAGCTGCAGCGCCAGCTCGGGCTGACCGTGGTCTACGTCACCCACGACCAGGCCGAGGCGATGAGCATGGCCGACCAGGTGGTGCTGCTGAACAAGGGCGCGGTCGAGCAGGCCGGCAGCGCGCGCGACCTGTATTCGCGCCCGGCCACCACCTTCGTCGCGCGCTTCGTCGGCACGCCGCCGATGAACCTGCTGCAGCTCGACGGCGGTGTCATCGCCGGCAGCGATGTCGCCACCGGCGTGCAGGCGGCGCAGCTCGGGCTGCGGCCCGAGGACATCGTGCTGGCCGACGACGGCGTCGCCGCCACGGTGACGGGCAGCGAATACCTGGGTGCCGACCTGGTACTGCGCTGCGCGATCGGCAGCCAAAGCCTGCTGGTGCGCGCCGCCGGCCACACCGACATCGCCGCGGGCAGCCCGGTCCGGCTGCGCTGGTCGCCCGCCGATGCACACGGCTTCGACCGCGACGGGCGGCGCACGACGGCGCCGCCCTGACCGGCACCACAGCCGGTTCGACCCTGCCCCGCGCAGGCCAGATCGACGCACCAGCAAACTACGGCTCGACGCTGGCCACCTCTTCGGTGGCGAAGCCTGCCGGCATCACCACTTCCAGCATCTCGACATCGTCGCTGTGCCCGAGCTCGCGGTGCCGGATGCCCGGCGGCTGGTACACGCACGAGCCCGCTTCCAGCCTGACCGCGCCTTGGCCCTCGTACTCGAACTCGATCCAGCCCTTCAGCACGTAGACCAGCTGGAACTCGGTGCGGTGCAGGTGCGGCTGGCTGGAAAAGGCCTGACCGGCGGCTGCCCGAATCACATGGGCAACCACGCGGCCGTGGGTCGCGCGCTCGATGCCGAGGTCGCGGTACTCGAAGAACGATCGCAGGCCCCGATCGAAGGCCGCATCCTTGGCGTGGGTGGCGATGAATCCGGTGCTGGCCATGGGTGGCTCCGGTCGAGCTGAAGCGGGCGTCGATTGTGCGCGCCTGCGTCATGGCAAGGCCCAGGGCTGGCAGTGGCCCGTGGCACCGGCGAGAGCGCGAACAGCGCTGCACCGACAGCGCGACCGTCACGCCGGCAGCGCAATCACTTGCGGGCACGCGCCAGCCCGCGACAAGCGCTGCGAGCGGCGCGGCCTCGTCCTCGTCCGCCAACCGATCTGCGCCACTGCGATCCCGCGCACCGCACAGCACGGCAGCACGAAGCTGGCTTGCGGCGGCGGCCAGACTCGGGGCCGGATGGCCGCCTTCGGCGTCACTTTCTTCTTTCGCCGAGCTCCGACAGCAGCTGCAGCTGCACTTCCTGGATCTGGACCAGCCGCTCCCATTGGTGCGACAGCAGATGGTCCAACTTCTCGTGCAGGTGGCGAATCTCGAGTTCCGCCTTGAGGTTGATCTGGTAGTCGTGCTGCGAGCGCAGCCGGTCTTTGGCCTCCTGGCGGTTCTGGCTCATCATGATGATCGGCGCCTGCACCGCGGCCAGGCACGACAGGATCAGGTTCAGGAAGATGTACGGGTAGGGGTCGAGCGGGCGCCACAGCAGCACCAACGAGTTGAAGCCGACCCACAGCGCGAGAAAGACCGCGAAGCAGATCAGAAAGGTCCAGCTGCCGCCGAACGCCGCGATCTTGTCGGCCAGGCGCTCGCCGAACGACCAGGTCTGCTCGAAGGCCTCGTCCGGGTTGGCCGAGATGGTTTCATGCTCTTGCAGGCTGCGCACGACTTCCTGTTCGAGCGACGAGAGTTCGCCGCGCTCGGACTCGAGCAGGTCGTGCACGTACCGGCCGCGGATCAGCGTCAGGTCGGGCCGGCAGATGTACATCTGCGCCGACCAGTCGGGCCGGGTCTTGCAGATCTGCGCTTCGAGCTCCTTGCGGATCAGCTCGCCAGAAACCAGATTGCGCAGCGCAAACGACTTGCCGCAGATCGCGCAGACCCGCGATGCGTTCATCGGATTCGTCATGACTGGAGTACCCGTTCGAGCCTGGCGCGGCGCCGCCACATGAAACCAGGCTGGCTTGCCAACATGCGTTGAACCCTTCTGACTGGCGCCCGACGCTGCCGGCGCGCACCGCCCCTCAGGATGCGCCGCCCGCCACCGCGCTGCCGCGGCGGCGTTGCTGCGCCAGCCAGGGCAGCGCCGCGACGACAGCGGCCAGCGGCAGCAGCGAGCCGAGGTTGATCCAGGTCCAGCCGGCGCTGGTGACCAGCGCGCCCGACGCGAACGAGGTCATCGCCATCGTGGCGAACACGCAGAAATCCATCGCCGCCTGCGCGCGCGCCTTCTCCTCGGGCCGGTAGGTCTCGGTGAACAGCGTCGTGCCGCCAACGAAGAAGAAGTTCCAGCCCACGCCCAGCAAGAACAGCGCGAGCAGGAAGTGGCTCAGCTCCACGCCCGACAGCGCGACCGCGATGCAGGCGAAGTTCAGCACCGCGCCGGCGGCCAGCACCGGCAGCACGCCCACGCGCCGGATCAGGTGTCCGGTAAAGAACCCCGGCACGAACATGCCCAGCACATGCCACTCGAGCACCAGCGCCACCTGGCCGAAGTGGTACTGGTGCAGCTGCATCGCGATCGGCGTGGCGGCCATCAGCAGGTTCATCACGCCGTAGCCCACCGCCGAGGCCAGCACCGCGACGATGAACGCCGGCTGGCGCGCCAGCTCGGCCAGCGGCCGGCCGCTGGCGGCGTCGTGCGCGCTGGGCAGGTGGGCGGGAAACCTGATCGCCGACAGCAGCGCCAGCGACAGCAGCGCCACCGCGATCAGCGCGACGTAGGCGCCGGCGAAGGGCACGCCCAGCAGCTCGCGCGTGGCGTTCGCCAGGTTCGGCCCGGCGAAGGCGCCGACGATGCCGCCGGCCAGCACCAGCGAGATCGCGCGCTCCTTGAAAGCAGGCGCGGCCAGCTCGGTGGCGGCGAAGCGGTAGAGGTAGGCGTTGGCGTTGTAGTAGCCGGCGATCACGGTGGCCGTCACCAGCAGCGCGAAGCTGCCGCGCAGCGCCGCCCACGCGCACAGCGCGGCCGAGAACATCGCCACCAGCAAGCCGAGCTGGAACGAGCGCTTGCGCCCCCAGCGTGCTTGCGAGCGCGCCACCAGCGGCGTGCTGAGCGCGCCGCCGACCACATAGCCCATCACCGGCAGCGTCGCCATCCAGGCCACCGGCGCCAGCGCCAGCCCGACCAGGCCGTTGATCGCGATGAAGGTGACGTTGTTGGTCAGGAACAGCCCTTGGCACAGGGCGAGCAGCCAAAGGTTGCGGTTCATCGGCGGGCGGCGCCGCTCGGTGCGGCGGCAAGGTGCGGTGTGCGCCGCGGCCATTGTCGCTGCGCGCGGCGCCGCCTGCCGGCTGCCGCGGCTCGGCGGCTTGCTCGACAATTCGCGCGCCAAGGCCACGCCGCGACGCCGATGAACGCCCCAGCCACACCGAGCCCGCCCGCGCTGCAGCTGCAGGACGTGGCCTGCACCTTCGTCAACCGCGACGACGCCAGCCAGCGCTACACCGCGGTGCGCGACGTGACGCTGAGCGTGGGCGACGGCGAGTTCGTCTCGGTGGTCGGCCCCACCGGTTGCGGCAAGAGCACGCTGCTCAACGTCGCGGCCGGGCTGCTCGCGCCCAGCAGCGGCACGGTGCACACCTTCGGCGACACGCTGGCCGGCATCAACCGGCGCGCCGGCTACATGTTCCAAAGCGACAGCCTGATGCCGTGGCGCACCGCGCTGCGCAACGTGATGGCCGGGCTGGAGTTTCGCGGCATGGCGCAGGCCGAGGCGCGCCGCCTGGCCGAAGACTGGCTGCGCCGCGTCGGCCTCGGCGGCTTTGGCGACCGCTACCCGCATCAGCTGAGCGGCGGCATGCGCAAGCGCACCAGCCTGGCGCAGACGCTGGCGCTGGAGCCGGACCTGATCCTGATGGACGAGCCGTTCTCGGCGCTGGACGTGCAGACGCGCCAGCTGATGGAAAACGAGCTGCTCGAGCTGTGGAGCGCGGCCGGGCGCACCGGTGCGGCCGCGGCGCGCAAGGCGGTGCTGTTCATCACCCATGACCTGGACGAGGCGATCGCGCTGAGCGACCGCGTGGTCGTGCTGTCGGCCGGCCCGGCGTCGCGGCCGATCGGCGAGTTCCCGATCGACCTGCCCCGCCCGCGCGACGTGGCCGAAGTACGCACCAGCCCGCGCTTCATCGAGCTGCACCGCGCCATCTGGGACGTGCTGCGCGAGCAGGTGTTGACGGGTTACCGCCAGCAGTTGGCGGCGTGAACCCGGCACCCGGCGGCACCACGCGGCACCACGCGGCACCACGCGGCATCACGCGGTATCACGCGGCCCAAACCCACGCGGTTGACGCACCTTAAGGTTCGGCGCCGGACAAACAGGCATACTGCATGCCTGTTTGAAGCTCGCAGGCGCTGCCCAGGAGGATCCGTGTCGCTGCCCCATCTGCATCTTTCGCCCGACGCCATCTACCCCTTCGACGCGCGCGGCGTGGCCAAGCGCTTCCGCCATGCGGCGATCTTCGGCGCGCTGGACAGCCTGCAGCCGGGCGAGACCATGCGTTTCGCCAACGACCACGACCCGCTGCCGCTGCTGGCGCAGATCGCGCAGCGCTATGGCGAGCGCGTCAGCGTCGAATACAGGCAGCGCGACCCGGGGCTGATCGTGATCGACTTTCGCGTGCAGTGACGGCCAGGCCACGCGACGCGATGCGCCTGCCGCTGGTGTATTCCTGCTCGGGCTGCTCCAGCGCGGCGCAGCTGGCCAACCACGCGGCGGTGCGGCTGGACCGCGAGGGCCATGCCGAGATGTCGTGCATCGCCGGGCTGGGCGGCGACGTGCCCAGCCTGCTGCGCAAGGCGCACGACGCGGTGCAGGCCGAGCGCCCGATCGTCGCCATCGACGGCTGCGTGCTGGCCTGCGCCAAGAAGACGCTGGCGCGCCACGGCATCGCCACCTCGCGCCACGTCGAGCTGTGGCGGCTGGGCGTGCGCAAGCGTTTGCACGACGATTTCAGCGCCGACGAGGCCGCAGCCGCGTTGGCGTACTGCCGCGAGCTGACGGCCGAACTCGCTGCCGACAACGCCGAGCAGACCGCCGAAACCGCCACCGAGAGCGCCGCCGCGGACCGCGGCTGAGCGCTCTACCGCGCGAAGAACGGCGCGGTCTCGAACACCTGCGGCGCGAAGCGGTGCCCTTGCAGCCCCAGGCTGCGCTTGAGCACGAAGTCGAACAGCAGCACGTTGTGCTGACGCAGCATGCGCAGCGGATCCAGCAGCGCCGCATCGAGCAGCCCGCGCGAGACCAGCCCGTGCAGGTCGATCAGCGGCACCACGCCGGGCAGCGGGTAGTCCGAACCGTTCAACAGCCGGGCCTGCCAGTCGCGGCGCGTCAGCAGCGTCGGGATGACGTCGACGCGGTTGGCCTGCACCACCGCCGAGATGTCGCCAAACAGGTTGGCGCGCCAGCGCGGCTCGTCCATCAGCCGCGTGAACAGCTCGAAGTTGCTCGGCTGGCCGCTCTTGACCTTGGAGTCCAGCTCCTCGGCATGACCCAGCGACGCGCAGTGGGCGACGATCACCCGCACGCCGGCGTCCAGCGGCCGGCGCAGCCGCAGCGGGTTGCCCAGGTGCTCGCCGAAGCCGACCACCGCCTGCTCCTCGCCGGCATGGGTGATCAGCGGCAGCTTCAACGCCGCGAGCTTGGCGTAATAGCGGTCGCAGCGCGGGCTGGCCGGGTCGATGTTCTGCGCGCTGGGCAACCACTTGATCGCGCGCGCACCTTGCGCCACCACCGCATCGAGCCGGTCGAGCGCGCCCGGGTCGTAGGGGTGCACCGAAGCCACCCACTCGAAGTGCGCCGGATGCTTGGCCGCCAGCGCCGCGATGTGCTCGTTGCTGGCGTAGTAGGTCGCCATGTCCTTCATCGGCGCACCGGTCTCGTTGCGCGCCCAGTCAAAGGCGAACATCATCGCCTTGAAGCCGGCCGCCATCTCCTGGGTCTGCACCAGCAGCTGGTCGATGAAGCTGGCATCGATGTGGCCGCGCCGGTCGTCGATGCATGACGCGTTGATGTAGACCTTGCGCCGCAGGAACTCGCGCGGGTTCCACCAATGGCTCATGCGCGGGTTGAACCACAGCGTGCTGCCCGAATCGCCGTCGCCGAAGACGTGGATGTGGCAGTCCCACACCTTGGCCGCATCCAGCCCGTGCCAGGCGGCGCGCACGGCCGGATGGCCGCGCAGCACGGCCGGTAGCGCGCCCAGGCACTTGTTGAGCAGGCCGTCGCGCCAGCCCAGGTCGAAGCCGCTCAGGCCCAGGCTCGCGGCGGCCGCGCCGAGCACGACCCGGCGGCGCATCATGGTTTGGCGCTGGCCGGGCGGGTCTTGATGCCGTGCTCGATGCGCTCCATCAGGAAATCGAAGAACGGGTTCGACGACATGCGCGCCAGCGAGTCGATGCTGACGATCAGCAGCCCGCGTTCGCCGCGGGTGGCCATCGCGCCGAGGTTGGCGCCGTAGTCCTCGCTGGTGTCGGGCTGCAGCCCGTACAGCGAATCGCTCAGCGGGAACGGGATCGCCAGGTGCGACAGCGAGAACACGCCCGGCGGGAACCTGGCGTTGAGCTCGTGCACCGTCTCCTCGGTGCTGCCGGCGGCAACGGTGCGCGCGACCACCTCGTCGCTGCTGCGGCTGAGGTTGGTGACCACGGTGGTGGTGAAGTTGCGCGGCGCATCGGGCAGCAGCCGGTTGAGCACCGTGTCGGCGCTGCTGCGCATCAGCGGGCCGAAGCGCGCGTTGCGGTTCAGGTCGAACAGCACCAGCTCGCTGCCGTTGGCCGGAAGATTGGCGTACAGCGCGGCGACGATGGCGCGGGTGCTGACGGTGAAGTCCACCACCGACTGGAAGGTCAGCACCGGCGGCAGGTCCTTCAACTGGTCCTCGCGCGCGTGGCGGTCGATCTGCCCTTGCAGCCGGCGTGCCACCAGCGACGACTGGCGCGCACCGTTGACCGGGAAGCTGTTGTACTTGAAGGGGTTGAACTCGGGCACGATGCCCAGCCACGCCGCCTTGTCGAAGGCCGGAAAGAACGCCGGCCAGCCGAACACGCCGGCAAAGCGCGCCATGCTGGTGATGCCGATCATCGGCGCGAACAGCACGATGCGCTCGGGCCGCGCCAGCTTGGGGTCGTCGAGCACGTCCAGCGCGTACTTCATCGCCAGCGCGCCGCCGTTGGAAAAGCCCACGATGTGCAGCGGCGCCGGCGCGCTCGCCAGGCGCCGCGCCTCGCGCACCGCCAGGTGGGTGGCCGCCATCCACTGCTCCCATTCGACCTTGCCCAGGCCCGCCGGCACCGTGCCGTGGCCGGGCAGGCGGATCGCCACCGCCACCCAGCCGTCTTCCACGTAGCGCCGCGCCACGTGGCGCAGGCTGTAGGGCGAATCGGTCAGGCCGTGCAGCAGCACCACCGCGCCAACCGGCGTGCCGCTGGGCATCATCACGTAGGAGCGGTTCCAGTCGGTCTTGAAGCGCCCCGGGTAGATCGGGCTGCCGCTGTAGTAGCGGTTGGATTCGACCTGGTCTTCGGGCTCGAGCTTGTCGGTGACCTCGGCGCGCACCTCGTCGAACAGCCGGTTCTCCTGTTGCACGTAGCCAGCCCAGTCGAGCTTGGCGAGCTCGTCGGCGCTGGCTTCGTGCGGCGCGAAGGTGTGCCAACGCTCCAGGTGCGGCGCGCGCAGCGCGTCGTAGGCGCGCCAGGCGACGATCGCCACCAACACCGCCAGCAGCGCGGCCAGCATGCGTTTCACCCACTTCAGCACAGTCGATTTCATGACTCGGTATTAATCCCAATTCAACTTAGGCGCGAAATCATAAGCGGCGCCATCGGCAACAATGGCCGCGCCGGCGGCGCCGGCTGCAGAACTGCACGAGACCCCCGACGGCCCGATGTGGCACAAGCTCAAACCGCAACCCGGCAACCTGCGCCTGTGGCAGGGCGGCCTGCTGCTGGCGCTGCTGGCTTTGTGGCACCTGATGACGGCACCGGGCCTGCTGCCGAACTTCATGTTCGACAACGACCGTCAGGCCGCCTTCTTCTTCGGCCAGCCGGCGGTGGTGGCGCAGCGCATCTGGCGCTGGTTCGTCACCGATGCCGACATCTACCGGCACCTGGGGGTGACGCTGACCGAGACGCTGGCGGCGTTTGCCATCGGCTCGGTGCTGGGCCTGCTGGCGGGCCTGTGGCTGGCGCTGCAGCCGATGGCCTCGGCGCTGCTCGAGCCCTACATCAAGGCGATGAACTCGATGCCGCGCATCATCCTGGCGCCAATCTTCGCGGTGTGGTTCGGGCTGGGGCTGGGCAGCAAGATCGCGCTGGGCGTGACGCTGGTGTTCTTCATCGTCTTCTTCAACGTCTACCAGGGCGTGCGCGAGGTCA
>CALBTN010000087.1 GCA_937967345.1 uncultured Rubrivivax sp.
TACGAGATTTCTGCCTGTCTCGTGGGCTCGGAGATGTGTATAAGAGACAGCGCGGGCTGCGCACGCTCCACGTGCGGGTCGAGCGCGCCTGCCGCTCGGCGCAGGCCATCGCCGAGCACTTCGAACACCACCCGCGCGTCGCAGCCGTGCTCTACCCCGGGCTGCCGGCCTTCGCCGGCCACGCGGTCGCCAAGCGCCAGATGCAAGGCGGCTTCGGCGGCATGCTGTCGATCCGCGTGAACGGTGGCGATCGCGGCGGCGAGGCCGCGGCCATCGCCACCGCGGCCCACGTCGCGTTGTGGAAGCGCGCCACCTCGCTCGGCGGCACCGAGAGCCTGCTCGAGCACCGCGCCAGCATCGAAGGCGCCGGCACGCCGGTGCCGCCCGACCTGCTGCGGCTGTCGGTCGGCCTGGAAGATGCTGGCGACCTGATCGCCGATCTGGAACAGGCGCTGGCACGGGCGCAAAGCTGACGCCGCCGATGACGATGACGCCGCCGCTGCACAGCGACTTTCTGATCATCGGCGCCGGCATCGCCGGGGCGTCGGTCGCGTACTTCCTGGCGCCCCACGGCCGCGTCACGCTGCTCGAGCGCGAGTCGCAGCCCGGCTACCACGCCACCGGGCGCTCGGCAGCGCTGTACATGGCCAGCTACGGCACGCCGCAGGTGCGCGCGCTGACGCTGGCCAGCCGCGCTTTCTTCGACGCGCCGCCCGCCGGTTTCGCCGACTCGCCGATCCTGTCGCCGCGCGGCGTGCTGTTCGTCGCCGCGCCCGACCAGGCCGACCTGCTCGATGCACACTGCGCGCTGCTGCAGCGCATGTCGCCGGCTTTCGAGCGGCTCGACCGCGACCAGGCGATCGAACGCGTGCCGGTGCTGCGGACCGAAGCCTTGCTCGGCGCGGCGCTCGAACCCGACGCCGCCGACATCGACGTGCACGCGCTGCACCAGGGTTTCCTGCGCGGCCTTCGCCGCCACGGCGGCGCGCTGGTGTGCGACGCGCAAGCCACACGCATCGAGCGCCACGGCGCCGACTGGCTGGTGCAGGCCGCGGGCCGCGAGTACCGCGCGCCGCTGCTGGTCAACGCCGCTGGCGCCTGGTGCGATGCGCTGGCACAGCTCGCCGGCGTGGCGCCGATCGGGCTGCAACCCAAGCGGCGTTCGGCCTTCGTCTTCGCCGCACCCGAGGGCCTGCGCTTCGCCCACTGGCCCTGCCTGATCGGCGCCGACGAGTCGTGGTACCTGAAGCCCGACGCCGGCATGCTGCTGGGCTCGCCGGCCAACGCCGACCCGGTGCCAGCGCAGGACGTGCAGCCCGAGGAGCTCGACATCGCGCTGGGCATCCACCGCATCGAAACCCACACCACGCTGCAGATCCGCCGGCCCGCGCGCAGCTGGGCCGGGCTGCGCAGCTTCGTCGCCGATGGCGATCTGGTCGGCGGCTTCGACGCCGGCGCGCCGGGCTTCTTCTGGCTGGCCGCGCAGGGCGGCTACGGCATCCAGACCTCGGCAGCGATGGGGCGCGCCTGCGCCGCGCTGTTGCGCGGCCAGGCGCTGCCGGCCGACATCGCCGATGCCGGGCTTACGCCGGCGATGCTGGCGCCGCGACGCTGATCCGCGCTCGGCGGCCTGCTGGGCCAACGCGCAGCCGCAGCCCGGGCTTACGGCGAGCATTTGCAACGCCGAGCGCCGCCGTTTGGGGCGCTCGAGCGGGCGTGGCGAAATGCTTCACAGACTCTCAGCCTGCGGCCTGGCACCACCCCGACAGCACCGAGCGGATCAGCGGCAGCCGGCCCAGTGCGTCGATCAGGCTGCGGATCGACTCCTGCCCGGCCTTGGCGCGCACCGACCCGATCTGCGTGCGCACCGTCGACAACGCGACCCCCTGCCGCCGCGCGATCTCGCGCGGGTCATGGCCTTCGCTCAGCAGCCGCAGCACCTCGCTCTCGGCGCCGGTCAGCGCGTGGCACTGCGCGAACCACTGCAGCGCCAGCGGGTTGCACAAGCTGCTGCGGCCCAGCAAGCCCAGCACCGCATCCATCGGCATGCCAGGGACGACCGGCGCGATCGGCGCCAGCGTCAGGTAGTGGGCCTGCGCGCCGCAGCCCAGGCGCAGCATGCGCAACTGGCCGCGCTCGCACGCCGCGCGCAAGGCTTCGCGCAAGCGCACGCGATCGTCCGGCAGCGTCGCCTGCAGCGTGCCGCACGACAGCGCCAGGCCATCGCACTGCTGGATCGCGTCGCGCGCGCTACGGTTGGCAAAACACACCCGCGCGTCCGGCGTGAGCAACACGATGCCCTGATCGAGCCGGTCCAGCGCCGATAGCGCCCACAGCGCCAGGCGCTGCGTCTGTACCGCATCGATCGGCGATGCGGGCGGGCGCTCGCCCGCATCGAACGGCCGGCGCACGTCCGCCGGTGCAGCTTGTAGCGTGGCCAACATGGCGATCCCCTCCCCTGGTGAACTCCTGCCCAGCGCGTTGCGTCGCCACAGCCTAGGCCTGGCGCCAGGCCCGCGCGTCAGGCGTCGGCAGGAGCGCGCCTCATGCATCGGAATGAGCCGCTCGGCGCGCGATCTGGCTAGAGTGCGGTGCACGGTGCACGGTGCACGATGCAAGTGGCGGCGGCCCGCCGCAGCGGCGCCGGCAAGGCCGCGCGGCGGCCGTGGCGCGAAGGTGGATGCGATGCGAATCCTGCTCGTCGACAACGATCGCTTGCTGCTGGAGTCGTTGTGCGTGGCGCTGCAGGCGCGCAACCCCGGCCTCGAGGTCGAGATGGCTGACGCCGAGGAGCCCGCGCTGGCGCTGGCGCAGGCCGCGCCCTTCGACCTGATCTTGCTCGACTGGTGGCTGGGCAACGAGCCGGCCCGGCACTGCCTGGAGCGGTTGCGCGAATGCTGTGCGCAAGCGCGCATCGTCGTGATGTCGGGCGACGACAGCCCGCAACTGGTGTACGAAGTGCTCGAGCTGCGCGCCGCGGGCTTCCTGCGCAAGAACGCCGGCGGCTTTGCGGCGATGCGCGAGGCGCTGGACGTGGTCGCCAAGGGCGGCGTGTACCTGCCCGGGGTGGTGCCCGAGCCGTCGGCGGTGTCGCCGTCGGTGCGCCAGCGCTGGGTCGGGCGCGACCTGGGCGAGGCCTTCCCGCAACTGACGCCGCGCCAGCTGGCGGTGCTGCGCGTGCTGCTGCGCGGCGCCAGCGACAAGGTCATCGCGCGCGAGCTGGACATCGCGCTGACCACGGTCAAGACCCATGTCGCCGAGGTGCTGCACCGGCTCGACGTCGCCGGGCGCGCCGAGGCCGTCGCCCTGGCCGCGCGCAAGGGGGTGCGCATTGACTGACGCGGCGGCCGACCCCGCGCTGCCCGGCAGCGCACAGCGCGCGCTGCAGCAGCGCGTCGACCAGGTGTGTGCGGTGCTGCTGCGCAACAGCGTGCCGGTCGTCGCGGCCGACCTGCTGCTGGCCTACGCCGTGGCCGGCGATGGCCTGCTGTGGCCGGCCGCGACGTGGTTCGTGCTGATCGAGACCTCGATGCTGCTGCGCCGCCGGCTGGTCGTGCGCCACACCGCGGCGGCCGGCGACCCCGCGGCGATGATGCGCCAGCTGGTGCGCTGGTCGGCGCTGCAAGGGCTGCTGCGCGCACCGATCGTGGTGCTGGCCTTCGGCTACGGCAGCAGCAACACCCAGGTCATGGTGACGATGGTGATGGTCGGGCTGGCCGCCGGCGCCGTGGCCACCTGCGGCGGCGAGACCAGGATCTTCCGCAACTGGTCGCTGCCGGCGCTGGGCTCGCTCGTCGTGGCCTGGGCACTGCAGTGGAACCTGGAAGCAGCGACGGTGGCGCTGCTGCTGGCCTACCTGCACCACGTGCTGGCCGGCTACGTCGCCGTCCTCGGGGTGCAGGGGCAGCGCTTGCTCGACTACTCGGCGCAGCTCGAGCTCGAGCGCGACCGCGTGCGCGAGGCCAACGTCGCGCTCGAAGCCATCGGCGTGGAGCTGCGCGCCGAGCGCGACCGCGCCGCCGAGGCCAACGCGGCCAAGACCCGGGTGCTGGCGTCGGTCAGCCACGACCTGCGCCAGCCGCTGTTCGCGTTGAGCCTGAACACCGCCGCGCTGGGCGACCTGCTCGAGGGCAGCGCCGACACGCAGCTGCAGCGCGTGGAGTCGGGGCTGCGCCGCAGCCTGGACCAGTGCCGCGCGCTGCTCGACCAGCTGGTCGACTTCTCGCGGCTCGAAGCCGGCAGCGTCGAAGTGCGCTGGCAGACGCTGGAGCTGGGCCCGTTCCTGCAAACGCTGGCCACCACCTACGAGCCGGCGGCGCGCGCGGCCGGCCTGCAGTGGACACTCGAGCTCGACGGCCCGCCGCGCCTGGCCCGGACCGACCCGCTGCTGCTCGAGCGGCTGTTGGGCAACCTGCTGCAAAACGCGGTGAAGTTCACCCCGCGCGGCCGCGTCGGCGTGCGCCTGGGCCGTGCCGGGGCGCGAATCGCAGTCGAGGTCTTCGACACCGGCCCGGGCATCGCGCCCGACCAGCAGCAGCGCGTGTTCGAGGAGTTCTACCAGCTCGACAACCCGTCGCGCGACCGCGCACGCGGCATCGGCCTGGGGCTGTCGATCGTGCGCCGCCTGGCCGAACTGCTGGGCGCGCAAATCCAACTGCACAGCGCCATCGGCCAGGGCTGCCGCTTCGTGCTCGAGCTGCCGGCCAGCCAGGCCGCCGCGGCCCAGCCGGCGCTTGCGCCAGCGCTGCGCACCGGCCACCGGCCCGGCGCGCACAACGGCCGCGCGCCAGTGATCTTGGCGCTGGACGACGAGCCCGAGCTGCTGGCCGACCTGCGCACCTTGCTCGGCGCGCGCGGCTGGCAAGTGCTGACCGCGGCCGACGCGGCGCAGGCCTGCGCCGCCGCCGCGCAGTGCCGCCCCGACGTGGTGCTGGCCGACCTGCGGCTGCGCGACGGCCACAGCGGGCTGGATGCGGTACGCGCACTGCGCCGCGCGCTGGGCGACGAGCTGCCGGCGCTGATCGTCACCGGCGATACCGCGCCGCAGCGGATCGCCGAAGCCACGGCCTCGGGCCTGCGCGTGCTGCACAAGCCGCTGGACGGCCAGGTGCTGGCGCAGGCGTTGGACGAGGCCTTGGCGGCGGCGCCGGCGCCGTCGAAGACGTCGGCCGCTCAGTCGCCGTCGTCCGACCGGCCGCCGGGCGCTTGAGCCGCGCTGCCGCCGGCAGCCGCGACGTCCGCTGCGGCCATCGGCTGCACCGCGCCATCCGAGCGCAGCCACTGCACACGCAGCGGCCGCTGCCGCGCATCGAAGCCGACGACGACAAAGCCGTCGCCGGGCGCATCCGGGAAACACGCCGGGCCGAGCCGGCACTGGTAGCGCACGCCGTCCGACGCGAAGCCGAACTCGCGCTCGTCGGCGAACAGCTCCGGGCGGCTGTTGGCGAAGGGGTACGGCGCGTACATCGCGCCGCTGTGCACCGACAGCAGTTCCGCCGCCGGCTTGGCGCGGTCGGCGCGCTGCACCGACGCGCGCACCGCGCACGGCAGGTGCTCGTCTCCGGACAGGAACAACGCCTGCAGCCGCGGCTGTTCGGCCAGCGCCGCCAGCAGCGCATGCATCGACGCCGGAAAGCCGTCCCAGGCGTCGCAGCGCCACCACGCGGCGGCATCCTCGCCGGTGCTCAGCCGGCGCGGCAGCAGCATGGCCGGCGAGACGATCACGCGCGTGTAGGCCTCGCGCTCGTGCTCGCGCGGCTGCAGCCAGGCGGCCAACGCCGCCCACTGGGTAGAGCTCATGATCGTGGCCTGGTCGGTTGCGGCCACTTCGCGTGGCCGGCGTTCGGTGCGGGTGTCGCAGATGAACAGCCGCAGCCCGTGCACGTCGCGGCAGTGCCACAACGGCACCGGCGACTGCCGCGTCGGCGTGCTGCCGAGCCGGCCGTGGCGCATCGCGGCGATGAAGGCGCCGCGCGCGGCGTTCATGCGCTGGTAGTCGGCCTTGCGCCGCTGCGCGTGCAACGACGGCTCCCAGTTGTCGACGATCTCGTGATCGTCGATCGCGTGCAGCCGCGTCGCCGGGATGGCGTACAGGCTGCCGTGCACTGCGGCGTAGGCGCGCAGCAGCGCCTCGGGCAGCGCATGCGCGCGCGCATGCACGCCGTGGCCGCCGTTGGACACCAGCGCCGGGTCGAACAGGCCGGCGCTTTCGTCGATGTAGATGTTGTCCCCGGTCCAGACCTGCAGCGACGGTGTCGCGCAGGCCTGCGCCCACTGCTGCAGCCGGCGCCGCGCGGCGTCGGCCGGGCCCGCACGCCCGGCGAAGACGAACTCCAGATCGGGCCGGGTGTTCGACCGCGGCCGCGGCGTGCGGTCGGCGACGCCGCCCGGGTAGGCGCAGGCCAGCAGCGCCAGCTGCAGGCTCGGACCGGCAGCGGCGATCATGGCCATGGCACCCATGCCATGCGGTGCTGGGCCGGGCACGTCGTCGCGATCGCGGCACGCAGTTCGTCGTCGCTCGGTGCCACCGCAAGCTGCGCGCTGCTGGCCGCGCCCGCGAAGAGGCCACTGCGCCGCGCCTCGACGATGAACAGCACCACCGCGCCATCACAGTGCGGCGGCTTTTCCAGCCCGCGCAGCGTGGCGTGCAAGCGCCAGCCCGATTGGCGCGGCAACCGCGTCCAGCTGGCGCCGGTGGGCGCGCCGGTGGGCGCGCCGGTGGGCGCGCCGATGGCCGCGCGGCGCTCGGCCGGGTTGGCCACCGGGGCGGCGATGCGCACGGCCGCAGCGAGCCAGTCAGCCATGGATCCACGGTGGCCGTGCACGTCCACCGGCACGATGCGGCCGTCGGCGATTCGGGCCGGCAGCAGCAGCACCAGCGCGGGCGTGGCCGACACTCCGGCAAAAAACGCCGGCCAGCCATCGGCGGAGTCCTCGTCGAGCGGCTGCGGCGCCTCGGCGACGTAGCGTGGACCCAAGGTGTCGCGCACCGGTGACGCTGCCCGGCGCGCAACCGCGATCCGCGGGCCCCGCACCGCGGCGGCGGCGGTGCCGGGCGCGCGCAGGAACTCGTCGATGTGCTCGAACACGCGCTGCGCATCACGGCCGATCAGCAGATCCTGGTGGCCGCAGCGCTCGACCAGCAGCGACTTCAGCTGCCAGCCGCCGGCCTGCCGATGCGGCTGCAGCGCGAGCACCGTCTCCCAATCGAGCAGCCCGCTGTCGCGCGCGTGCAGGCTCAGCATCGGCAGGCCTTGCAGGCGCTGCAGATTGGCTGCGTCCAGATAGACATCGGCGCTGCCGCCGCAGCCGGCGACGAAGGCATGGCGCGCGAAGTGGATGGTCTGCGCCACCGTGGCCAGGTTGATTTCGCCGAAGAAGTCGTCGAGGTGCGCCAGCGTGGCCGGGCTCAGCCGGCGCGCGTCGAACACGCGGCCGAACAGCGCGTCGAGCCGGTGCCGGGTGCGCACCCAGGGCGTGCGCTGCCAGAAGCGCCACGGCGGCGGGTTCTCGACCTGGAACTCGCTGTCGTGGCCGGGCTCCAGGTACATCAGCGCGGCCAGCAGCCGGTCGAACACGCCGGCGCCGATGCCGCCCGGGCCGGCATCGGCGCCGATCGGATAGTGCAGCCCGGGCAACAGGTTCAGCGCGTAGCGCAACACGTACGCGCGCAGCAGGTTGGCCGCCGAGAACACCATGGCCGGCGTCACCTGCGTCATCACCCAGCGGCGCATCTGCGAGCGCAGGGTCTGCGCGACCTCGCCGCTGCGCAGCAGCGCCATCGCCGTCATCGCCGAGCCCATGCAGTGGGTGACGAGGTCGATCGCCGGCACGCCGCTGGCGCGGCAGACGAAGCCCACCGCCAACGGGATGTCGTGATGCGCGATGTCCTCGAAGGTCCACGGCTGCTGCCCGCTGGGCATGCCGCAGCTGCTGCGCAGGTCGACGACCCACGGCTCGGCGCCCTGGCGCCAAAGGTGCGCCGCCAGGCTGCACGGCAGCGCCGGGTGGGCGAAGGTGGTGCCGCTGGCGCTGTAGCCGTGGATCATCAGCACCGGCGGCCTGGCGGCAGCGCTGCGCGGGTACACCGTCAGCCGCAGCGCCGCGCCGTCGCCGGCGGCGATCTCGTGCACGCGCGGCCGCGGCAGGCCCGGCAGCGCAGCGGGCAGCCGCTGCGGCTGGCGCGGCGGTTGCGCATCGGGCTGGCGCAGCGACCACAGGTGGTTGTTCAGCAGCACGCGGCCGAAGTACAGCGCGAAGCCCGCCAGATCGGCATAGGCGCCGGGCAGATCCTGCTGCTGCACGACACGCAGCAGCGGCAGTTGCATCTGCGCCAGGTACGACGGGCTGAGCTCGAGCATCTGCGGCGGTGCCGGCGGCAGCAGGCCGCCGAACTCGCTCAGCGTCATGCGCATCAGCTGCGCCACCGGGCCGCTGCCGCACTCGTAGGTCAGCCGCTTGTGGCCGGCAATGCGCTGTCCCTCTTGGCGCCAGCCGGCAAAAACCTCGGGCGGCTTTCCGCCCGGAAACCGCGCCCGGCCCAGCGCCAGCTCGTAGTCGAAGCGGCGCACCTCGCCGGCGCGGCTGGCCAGCGCGAGCCCCTGCCACAGCCGCTGGCCCAGCTGCGCGGGGGTGGGCGGCACGCGCCACGGCGCATCGGCGATGTGCTGATAGAGATCGCGCACGCCGCGGTTGACCAGCCAGGCGCCAAGGCCGCGCAGCACACGCTGGCCGGCGCCCGAGGCCTCGCGCTGCATCACGCGCAGCGTGCCGTGCCGCACCGGCGCGATCAGCAGCGCGCGCGCGTCGCTGCGTTCGTCGAGCAAGCGCATGCGCCGGTATTCGTCGTCCAGGTCGAGCTCGTGGATCGGCTCGGCGGGCGGCGCGGCATCGGCAAAGACGCGCAGGCGGCTGAGCTGCGGGTCGGGCCGCACGCGCAGGATGCGCCCGTGCAGCAGCGCCTCGTGCATCGACGCGCGGGTCGCCTCGAAGGCCAGCGACAGCTCGACGAAGAAGCTGCCGCCTTGCAGCTGCACCACGCCGCTGAGGCGCTCGACGATCTCGATCTCGGTCGGCCGGCTCGCGCGCGCCAGATCGCTGTGAAGGACGAATCGCGGCCGCGGCTCGGGCGCCGCGCCAGCCTGGTGCGATGCGGTTGGCCCGGCTGCGGCACCGTACTGCCAATGGCCGCACAGGCCGTCGATCGCGCGGTCGGCCAGCACCGCGATCGTCAACGCCGGGTTGACGCCCAGCGATGTCGGCACGATCGAGCCGTCGAGCACCACCAGCCCGTCGTGCACCGCGTTGCGGCCCGGGCGCACCGCGCCGTCGAACACCCGGCCCAGGTGGTCGACCACGCCGTCGCTGCGCGTCGTGCCCATCGCGCAGCCGCCCAGCGGGTGCACGGTGAGCAAGGCGCCGCGCCCGGTATCCGCCAGTGGCTCGAAGGCTTCGGGCAGCAGCCGCCACGCCGGGTTGGCCAGCAGCCGCCCGCCGATCGAGCCGCTGCGGCCCACGGCCTCGGCCAGCCGCTGGTGCACGGCTTCGATGCGCGGGTCATTGCGCGCGCCGGGCCAGGTGACCACCACGCCGGGGTCGACCTCGAGCCCTTGGTCGCGTTGCTCGCCAGCCTCGGGCGGCGCCGCGCTGACAACGCCGCTTGCACTGTCGCGGGTGATGATCGCCAGCACCGTGCTGCGCCCGACCTTGGCCGCATCGATCGCGCAGGGGTCGATGCCGTCGTCGTCGGGGCGGTGCCGGCTGCGGTCGAACTCGCCCAGCCGGTGCAGCAGGTCCACCGTGGCCGTGGTCTCCTCGAACAGGCGGCGCAGCGCGGCCGGCACCGCCAGGTCCTGCACCAGGCAAGCGGCGCCGGTCTCGCCGGGCGCAGCGCGCGCGCCAGCACGCCAGTCGAGCATGCCGCTGATGGTCGGGCCGATGCGTCGCGCCGACGGCTGCTGCGCTTCGTTGGCCACCGCATTCATCGCCACGCCGGTGTCGTGCAGCGCGGCCAGCAGATCGCCGTTGCCGGAAAAGCGCCGCCCCAGCAGCGCGGAGAACTTCAACTGCTTGCTGCTCGAGCGCAGCAGCAGCTCGGTGGAGCCGAGCGTGCCCGCGGCGAGCACGACGCGGCGTGCGCGCAGCTTCAGCGGCCCGGCCATGCGCCGGCGCAGCGCCAGGTCGGTGTGCCACACGTCGAGCACCCAGCCCGGCCCGGGCTCGGCCTTGGCCAGGCGGCTGACCGTGGCGCCGCTGAAGATCGCCACGCCGCGGCGCTCGGCGCGGCGCAGCAGGTTCAGGTCCAGCGAGTTCTTGGCGCCGTGGTTGCAGCCGCTGGCGCAATCGCCGCAATGGATGCACGCCTCGAGCGCGACGTTGGCGATGGTGTGGCCGCCGTGCTGCGCGATCGACAGCGGCACCTCATGGAAGCCGGCGGGGTCGATGCGGCGCATCGCCACACGCCGCGCGACCGCCGCCTCGGGCGGCAGCCGGTTGTCGCTGCCGTCGGCCTGCGCGGCGCCGAGCTCGAAGCGCAATCGCTGCTCGCGCTGCCGCAGGTCGGCAAGGTCCAGTGCGCGCGGCCACGGCGGCTCGGCAAAGACCTCGGCGCCGGGGAACAGCATCACGCCGGCGTTGATCAGCGAACCCCCACCCACGCCATTGGCCACCAGCACCGACATGTCCTGGCCCAGCCGCAGATCGAACAGCCCTTCGAGCCGGCCGCGCGCGCGCCCGCCGCCGTGCGTGGTGAAGCGCACATGGCCGCCGACATCAGCCAGCGAGGACGGAAACGCACCGCGCAGGTATTCGCGGCCCCGCTCCAGCACCGCGATGCGCAGCCGGCTGCCGTCGGCATGACAGCGCGCGCTCAGCCGGTCGGCGGCCACCGCACCGCCGTAGCCCGAGCCGACGATCACCACGTCATAGTCGGCGTCACCGGCCTTGCCCGGCGCCGAGACGGGCGCCACCGCGGCAGCGCGCCGGGCCAGCTCGGCTTGCAGGCTTTCAAGCCCGCGCGAGATCCAGCTCGTCGCGCGCTCGGGTGGCTGGGCTGTGTGCATCACGCGCTGAGGCCACCGCGGGTACGGCGGCGTGACGGTGCCGACATGGCGTGGATTGTGTGGATCGGCCCGCACGGCGGCATCCATCCGATGGAGGACGCGACCGGGCCGTGCATAGCACACGGATCCCCAACTTTTGGGCGGCAACTCCGCATTCAGAGGGAAGACAAGGCGGCGCCGACGCACCAGACTGGATTCGAGCAAGCCCGCTCGATGTAGCCGGGCCCGCCGCAACCAGCGGCCCGCCCGGCGCTCGACGAGCAACGCGCCGCGAAAGGGACGGCCATGGACACGATCGACTCTCGAACGCCACAAGCGCTGCCGCTGCACCACTGCCTGCGCTTCACGTCGCTGTTCCATCCGGGCAAGGCGATCGTCGTGCCCTGTGACGAGCAAGGCCGGGTCGACCTCGACCAGCTTCCCGAGCGCATGCGCATCGCCTACCTCGGCGCGCGCGCGCTGGTCGGCCGCGAGTACGCGTACCCGGTGTTGAACCACCTGCAGCTGCACTGAGCGGCGCCGGCGCGTGCGGCGCGTGCAGCGCGTGCGGCGCGTGCAGCGCGTGCAGCGCGTGCAGCGCGCGCACCGGCGGCCGCCGGCCCGCGCGCGCTGCCGGCCGGGTCAACGCCTCAGACCGATCACCGTGCCCTCGCGGCGGCCATCGGCGGCGCCGTACTGCTTGCCGCTCTTCGGGTCGACCAGCACCGCCTGCACCGAGCCGATGTCCGACGGCGCGCCCACCGTGTAGCCCAGCGCCTTCAGCCCGTCGACCGTGGCTTGCGGCAGCGGCGCAGCCGGCGCGACGCCGTCGTCGCGCGAGATGCCGCTGCCCGTACCGGTGATCGACACCCGCGGCGCATCGATCGCCTGCTGCAGCGTCATGCCGTGGTCGATCAGGTTCAGCGTGACGTTGAGCACCGAGTTGATGATCGTCGCCCCGCCCGGTGAACCGTAGGCGATGAAGGGTTCGCCCCTGGGCGTGAAGATCATCGTCGGCACCATGCTGCTGCGCGGGCGCTTGCCCGGCTGCACGTCGTTGTAGCCGGGCCCGCCGGTGTAGGGGTTGGTGCTGGGCGTGGTGTTGAAGTCGGTCAGCTCGTTGTTCAGCAAGAAGCCGTGGTTCTTGAAGCTGCCGTCGTCGCGCGTGTAGCCGGCGAACACGCCGATGCCGTGCGACGACTCGATGGTGTTGGTGTACGACACCATGTTGCCCCACTTGTCGGCCACCACGAAATGCGTGGTGGTCTCGCCCGGGCCGGTCACCGGCTCGGCCACCGCCAGACGCTTGGCGGGCTGCAAACCGGCGGTCTCGTAGGGCCGCGGGTCACCGGGCGCCGGGTTCGGGTCGATGCGCGAACCCGGCACGATGGCCGCGCCGCGCAGGCCGACATAGGTGGCATCGAGCAGGCCCTTCATCGGCACCGGCACGAAGTCGGCGTCGCCCATCCAGATCGAGCGGTCGGCAAAGGCCAGCCGCATCGCATCGGCCATCACGTTGACGGTCTTGGCGCTGCCGAAGCCGTAGCCCTGGGCCGCATCGCCGAGCGGAAAGCGCTCGAGCATCTTCAGCATCTGGAAGATGGTCAGCCCGCCGGAAGACGGCGGCATCGCCGCCTTGATCGGCCAGCCGCGGTAGCTGCCTTCGACCGGCGCGCGCTCCACAGCCTGGTAGTTCTCCAGGTCGGCGTAGGTCATCGAGCCGCCCTTGCCGCCCGGCGCTTGCGGCCGGTTGAACTTCTGGCCTTCGACGATGCCCTTGGCGATGTCGCAGCCCTTGTACGGCATGTACTTGTAGAAGCAGTCGGGGCCGTGGCGCGCGATCAACCTGAAGGTCTGCGCCAGCGGCTTGTTCTGCACCAGCGAGCCTTCGACCGGGCCCACGCCAGGGCCGCCGGGACAGAAGAAGGCGGCGGCCTCGGGCGAGTTCTGCGAGCGGCTGTTGCAGCTGACCGCGGCATAACGCGGCGTCGCGGCGAAGCCCTGGTCGGCGAGCTTGATGGCCGGGCGCAGCACCTCGTCCAGGTCCATCCTGCCGTACTTGCGCACCGCGTAGGCGGTGCCGCGCACCATGCCGGGCACGCCCACGGCCACGCCTTGCAGGCTGGAGTTGGGCACGCCGACGAACATGTCGGGCGTGGCGCCGGCCGGGGCCTTCTCGCGCGTGTCGATGACGAACGTGCGGTCGCGGTGTGCCAGGTGGACGAGCATGAAGCCGCCGCCGCCGATGCCGGCCGACTGCGGCTCGACCACGTTCAACGCATAGGCGATGGCCACCGCGGCATCGACCGCGTTGCCGCCGCGCGCGAGGATCCTGGCGCCGGCCTCGGCCGCATAGGGGTTGGCGACCGCGACGACGCCGCCGCGATAGCCCTCGCCCGAGGCCTGCGGCGGCGGGTTGTGCGACGGATGCCCCGGGTTCCAGCGGTCGCCGTGATGGCGGCCGCCGCCCGCATCGGCGCAGGCGTACTGCAAGGCGGCGCAGGACAGCAAGGCGGCCAGCGCAATGGCGCTGGGTCGAGTGCGGCGGCCGGGGGTCTTTGGCATGTGCGGTCTCCCTGGTGTGGTGTCGGCGCCAGAATGCGCCGGGCGATGCTGTGCCGCAACCGGCACCGCCGCAACCGGGTTGTTCCCGAGCCCGGGGCCTGCGGTGCCGGTGAGCGCCGACGGCCAGCCGGCGAGACTCGAGCGTGTGCAACACAAGCTGCAAGTGCGACCGGGACTCGACCCTGGCGCACGAAGGCGCGGCAACCAGGCCCGCCGCCGCGGTTGCTCAACTCAGCCGCAGCGACACCACGCCGCCGACGATGACCACCGCGCCCAGCATCCGCTGCCAGCCGAAGCGCTCCTTCAGCAGCCACACCGACAGCGCGCTGGCAAACAGCACCGAGGTTTCGCGCAGCGCCGACACCGCGGCCACCGGCGCGTACGTCATCGCCCATAGCGCGATGCCGTAGGACGCCATCGACGCCAGCCCGCCCAGCATGGCCAACGGCCAGCGCCGCCGCGCGTAGGCCAGCAACGTGCGCCGTGCCGCGGCGCTGCGGCGCGCAAGCACCAGCGCCGGGTACGGCACGCCATCGAGCACGCTCAGCAGCAGCACATAGTTCCACGCGCTGTGGCCGGCCGCGGCGGTGGCGCGCACGCCCTGGCCGTCGACCAGCGTGTACGCGGCAATCACCGCGGCGTTGGCCAGCGCATAGGCCAGTGCGCGGCCGTGGTGCGGCGCGGCCGCGGGGCGCGACAGCCCGACCAGCAGCACGCCCAGCGTGACCGCGCCGATGCCCAGCCAGGCCAGCGGCGTCGGCCGTTCACCCAGCAGCGCGGCGCCGGCCAGCGCCACCAGCAGCGGCGCACTGCCACGCATGATCGGGTAGGTGCTGCCGAGCTCGCCATGCCGGTAGGCGCCGTCCAGCGTGATGTAGTAGGCGACGTGGATCAGCAGCGACGCCGCGACGAAGGGCCACGCAGCCGGCGGCGGCAGCCCCGCCAGCGCCAGCAGCGGCAGCGCGGCCAGCGCGCTGTTCAAATGCACCAGCGCCAGGTCGGCCTGGCTGTCGCCGCTGGACTTGACCAACGCGTTCCAGGCGGCGTGCAGCAGCGCGCCCAGCAGCACCGCCAGCACGACCGGGGTCGACATCAACCGCTCGCGCGCGTCAGGCGCGGCACGCCGCGGCAGGCATCGCAGGCTGCGCGCGCCGCGGTCACGCCGGCCCGGCCACGCCGCCCAGGTCCAGCGTCAGCTCCACCACCTCGCCGTTGCGCCGCGACTGCATCGGCAAGCCGCAGCGCTTGAACACGCCCAGCATCGCGGCATTGGCAGCCAGCACCTCGGCCTTGAAACGCGTGATGCCGTGGCGGCGTGCGATGCCGGCCAACGCCGCAAGCAGCCGGCCGGCCAGGCCCTGGCGCTGGAAGTCCTCCTCGATGGTGAACGCCACCTCCGCCTCGCGCACGCCATCGTCTGCGGTCTGCGCCACGTAGCTGGCGCTGCCGATCACGATCTGCGCGCCGCCCTCGCCCAGCGTCACCACCAGCGCGGCCAGGCGCACCAGGTCGATGCGGTCGATGCGCTCCAGCGGGCCTTGCGGCAGTTCCTTGCGGTAGCTGAAGAAGCGGGTGTAGATCGACTGCCGGTCGAGCTTGGAAAAAGCCTCGACCAGGCGCGGCTTGTCGTCGGGGCGCATCAGCCGGATTGCAACCGTGCGCCCGTCGCGCAGCGTGGCCGCCTGCTCGAAACCAAGGTCGTCGTCGGCTGCGTCCATGGCAAGCTCTCCTGGGTGTGCGGTAGCGGCCGGCGGCGCCGCGATGGCCGCCGTTCCGCGACGATAATTACCGCCATTGTTGCAGCGCGGCGCTGCGCTTCGGGGCTTGTTTGATGACGAAACCACCGGCCAACCCGTGGGCCTTGCCACAGGCTTTCAGCGAGTACTGGGTCGACGCCTGGCAGCGCACGGTGCTGACCTGGGACCTGCTGCGCCAGCGCGGCAACCAGTACCTCGAGCATGAAGAGTCGGGCCAGCCGCCGGTGCTGGTGTTCGATTACGACATGGTGCTCGACGCGCGCACCCTGGCCAAGCCGGCCAACTACGCGCTGGTGCGCATCAAGCCGCCGGCCGACTGCCCGGCGGGCGATGCGGCAAAAAGGCCCTTCGTCGTCATCGACCCGCGCGCCGGTCACGGCCCGGGCATCGGCGGCTTCAAGATCGACAGCGAGATCGGCATCGCGCTGAAGCACGGCCACCCCTGCTACTTCGTCATGTTCTTCCCGCAGCCGGTGCCGGGGCAGACCATCGAATCGGTGTGCGCGGCCGAGGTGCAGTTCCTGCGCAAGGTCGGCGAGCTGCATCCCGACGCCGACAAGCCCTTCGTCATCGGCAACTGCCAGGGCGGCTGGGCGCTGCTGATGGCCGCATCGCTGGCGCCCGACGCGGTGGGGCCGCTGCTGCTGGCCGGATCGCCGATCTCGTACTGGGCCGGCGTCGCTGGCAAGAACCCGATGCGCTATTCGGGCGGCCTGCTCGGCGGCAGCTGGATGGCGTCGCTGGCCGGCGACATCGGCCACGGCGTGTTCGACGGCGCTTACCTCGTCAACAACTTCGAGAACCTGAACCCGTCCAACACCTGGTGGAGCAAGCTGCACAACCTGTACGCCAAGGTCGACACCGAGGGCGAGCGCTTCCTCGAGTTCGAGAAGTGGTGGGGCGGCCACTACCTGATGAACAAGCAGGAGATGGAGTGGATCTCGCAGAACCTGTTCGTCGGCAACAAGCTGTCCACCGGGCAGGTCGAGAGCTTCGACGGCAAGCACCGCGTCGACCTGCGCAACATCCGCACGCCGATCGTCGTGTTCGCCTCGTGGGGCGACAACATCACGCCGCCGCAGCAGGCGCTGAACTGGATCGCCGACCTGTACGACAGCGTCGACGACATCCGCCTGAACGAGCAGACCATCGTCTACTGCCTGCACGAGAAGATCGGCCACCTGGGCATCTTCGTCTCGGCCGGCGTGGCCAAGCGCGAGACCGCCGAGCTGGCCAGCGCGCTCGAGCTGATCGACACGCTGCCGCCGGGGCTGTACGAGGCGCTGATCCAGGACACCACGCCCGACATGCCGGGGCTGCAGTACGTCGAGGGGCGCTACCTGATCCAGTTTGCACCGCGCAGCATCGACGACATCCTGGCGCTGGACGACGGCCGCGGCGACGAACGCGCGTTCGAGGTCGCACACCGCGTGTCGCAGATCAACCAGCAGCTGTACGACCGCTTTGCCTCGCCGCTGCTGCAGGCGATGTCCAGCGAGCCGGTGGCGCGCGCGCTGCGCGAGACCAACCCGGCGCGTGCCGAGCGCTGGCTGTTCTGCGACCGCAACCCGGCGATGGGCTGGGTCAAGGCCATGGCCGACGCGGTGCGCGCGCAGCGCCACCCGGTGGCGGCCGACAACCCGCTGCTGCAGGCCGAGCAGGCCGCGTCGGCGCACATCGAGCAAGCGCTCGACCAGTACCGCGACGCGCGCGACGAGATGGCCGAGCGCATGTTCAAGGCGATCTACGAGTCGCCCTGGCTGGCCGCCGCGGTCGGCATCGACTGGCAGCGCGCAGGCCGCCACGGCGCGGGCGCGGCGAGCTGGGAACAACTCGAACTGCAGCGCATGAAGCGCCAGCAGGCCGAAGCGCAGTTCGAGCAGGGCACGCCGCTGGATGCCTGGGCGCGGCTGCTGCTGTACGTGGCGCGCGAGGAGAAGGTGGTCGACGAGCGGCCCTACAACCTGATGCAGCAGCTGATCAAGCAGATGAAGCCCGAGCGTGCGCCGACGCCGGCGGCGCTGAAGGCCGCGATCAAACGTCAGGCCTTCGTGCTGGCGCTGGACGAGCAGCGCGCGATCGCTGCGTTGCCGAAGCTGGCGCCCGACATGGACGAGCGCCGCCTCGGTTATGCGGCCGCACGCCACGTGATCGGCACGCGCGGCGAGCCCACCCCCTACCAGGAAGAACGCCTGCGCCGCGCGGCCAGCGTGCTCGGCCTGGATCAACCGGCGCGCACGCGCAATTCAGCATGAATCACGAGAACTACCAACGCCTGATCAACGCCGCCAAGACCCTGCCGCCGGTGGCCACGGCCGTGGCCCACCCCTGCGACGCGAGCTCGCTGAGCGGGGCGATCGACGCCGCCAAGCTCGGGCTGATCACGCCGATCCTGGTCGGGCCGAAGACCAGGATCGAGGCGGTGGCGCAAAGTTGCCAGCTCGATCTGTCGCCCTACGAAATCGTCGATGCGCCGCACAGCCACGCCGCTGCGGCCAAGGCGGTGGAGCTGGTGCGCGCGGGCCGCGCCGAAGTGCTGATGAAGGGCAGCCTGCACACCGACGAGCTGATGGCCGCGGTGGTGCACAAGGACACCGGGCTGCGCACCGCGCGGCGCATCAGCCACTGCTTCGTGATGGACGTGCCCAACCATCCCGACCCGCTGATCATCTCCGACGCCGCGGTGAACATCGCGCCGACGCTGCAGACCAAGGCCGACATCGTGCAAAACGCGATCGACTTGGCGCATGCGCTGCACCTGCCGCAGGTGCGCGTGGCGATCCTGTCGGCGATGGAAACCGTCAACCCGCAGGTGCCCTCGACGATCGAAGCGGCGGCGCTGTGCAAGATGGCCGATCGCGGCCAGATCAGCGGCGGCCTGCTCGACGGCCCGCTGGCGCTGGACAACGCGATCAACCTCGAAGCCGCGCAGATCAAGCAGATCGATTCGCCGGTGGCCGGGCGCGCCAACGTGCTGATCGTGCCCGACCTCGAGGCCGGCAACATGCTGGCCAAGAGCCTGAGTTTCCTGGCCAGCGCCGACAGCGCCGGCATCGTGCTGGGCGCCAGAGTGCCGATCATCCTGACCAGCCGCGCCGATTCGGTGATGGCGCGGCTGGCCTCTTGCGCGGTGGCGGCGTTCGTCGTCCAGGCGCGGCGCGACAGCGCGGCCAAGGCGCTCGCATGAGTCACGCTGCGGGTACCCGCACGCCCCCCGGCGGCATGCCACCCAGAGTGATTCCAACCCACGAGGAGCCGATGGTCGCGCGCCAGCCGCGCGATCGGCTTGCCGCCGCATGAACAAACGACTCGATCCGATTCCCACCCCGCCGCTGGCCGGCCGCAAGGCGCTGGTGGTCGGCGTGGCCAACGAACATTCGATCGCCTACGGCTGCGCGCGCGCGTTCCATGCGCTCGGCGCCGAGCTGACGTTGACCTACCTGAACGACAAGGCCAAGCCGCACGTCGAGCCCTTGGCGCAGGCTTTGAACGCGCCGCTGTGCCTGCCGCTGGACGTCGAACACCCGGGTGAGCTGGAAGCGGTGTTCGATGCGCTGCGCGCGCACTGGGGCCGGCTCGACATCCTGGTTCACTCGATCGCCTTCGCGCCGAAGCAGGATCTGCAGGGCGGGCTGCTCGACTGCTCGGCCGAGGGTTTCGCACGCGCGATGGACGTGTCGGTGCATTCCTTCCTGCGCATGGCCCGGCTGGCGGCGCCGCTGATGGACGACGGCGGCACGATGTTCGCGATGAGCTACCTCGGTGCGGACCGGGTGGTGCCCAACTACAACGTGATGGGACCGGTGAAGGCGGCGCTCGAGGCGAGCTGCCGCTACCTCGCATATGAGCTGGGACACCGCGGCATCCGCGTGCACCCGATCTCGCCGGGCCCGCTGAAGACACGCGCCGCCTCGGGCCTGAAGGACTTCGAGCTGCTGCTGAACGAGGCCGCCAGCCGCGCGCCGGTGGGCGAACTGGTGGACATCGACGATGTCGGCTACGCCTGCGCCTATCTGGCCACGCCCTACGCCCGCCGCCTGACCGGGCAGACGCTGTACATCGATGGCGGCGTGAACGTGATGGCCTGAGCCATCGCCGCCGCTGACCCACATGGGGCTGGTCTCAGCGCATAGCCGACACCCAATACATTCACCGCAGAGGAACGGAGGACGCAGAGTTTGCGCAGAGGAATACAAGTCTGGCTTTACTCTGCGGACCTCTGCGTCCTCCGTTCCTCTGCGGTGAAGGCTGTTCTGTATTGGGCTGCTTCGCGCCGCAGGCACGTGCCGATGGTTCGGTCTGATCGTGGATGCCCATCAACCCCAACGGAGCCCCGTCGCGCCATGAGCCATTTACTGCGCGTTGCCCTCGTCGCCGTGCTCGCCCTGCTGGCCGGCTGTGTCGTCGCCCCCTACCCTGGCACCTATCCGAGCGGCGCTTCGACGCCGCCGAGCTTCGACCGCTCATGGGACGCCGCGCTGGGCGCGGCGTCCGACGTCGGCATTCAGGTCACCCGCGCCGACCGTGCCGCCGGCCGCATCAGCGGCATCAAGGCCGGCGCCGCAGTGACGATCGAGTTGCAGCCGCAGGCCGACAACACCCTCAAGCTGAGCTTCGACGCGCCGGCATCGCAGGAAACCAACCCGTCGCTGGGTGAACGCTGGGCGGGTGCGTACAACCGCCGCATGGGCCGCTGACACGCGGCCCGGTCGCGGCCGGCCTCGCCTGCCGCGCTGGCGGCGCCGCCAAGCGTCAATAGCGCTCGGGCACCGTGCGCAGCGGGTGGTCTGACTCGACATAGTCGCCGCGCTTTTGCCGCTTCGGCAATTCGAGCTTGTCGCGCGGCAGTTCCTGGTAGGGCACCTTGCTCAGCAGGTGGTGGATGATGTTCAGCCGCACGTTCTTCTTGCGATCGGACTGCGCGACAAACCACGGTGCGTGTTCGGTGTCGCTCGCGGCAAACATGGCGTCGCGGGCGCGCGAGTAGTCGTACCAGCGGCTGTACGACTTCAGGTCCATCGGCGACAGCTTCCAGATCTTGCGCCCGTCGTGGAAGCGCGCCTTCAGCCGGCGCGTCTGCTCGTCGGGGCTGACCTCGAGCCAGTACTTCAGCAGGATCACGCCCGAGTTGACGATCGCGCGCTCGACCAGCGGGATGCCGCGCAGGAACTCGTCGGCCTGTTCGTCGGTGCAAAAGCCCATCACGCGCTCGACCCCGGCGCGGTTGTACCAGCTGCGGTCGAAGATCACGACCTCGCCGGCCGCCGGCAGGTGCGGGAAGTAGCGCTGCGCGTACATCTGGGTCTTTTCGCGTTCGGTCGGCGCCGGCAGCGCGACGACGCGGAACACGCGCGGGCTGACGCGCTCGGTGATCGCCTTGATCGTGCCGCCCTTGCCGGCGCCGTCGCGGCCCTCGAACACGATGCACACCTTCAGGCCCTCGTGCTTGACCCACTCCTGCAGCTTGACCAACTCGACGTGCAGTTTCTTCAGCGCCTTGGCGTAGGCCTTGTTCGACAGCTCCTGTTTGTCGGCCACGGCTTCGGGACGCACCGCGTGCGCTGCGTCGGCTGCATCGGCTGCATCGGCTGCGTCGGCAACCTCGGTGCCGTCGCCCTTGCGTGTCTTGGCCTTGCCCATCACTGCTTCTCCGTTGTGGTTACAGGGGTTGTCGCCGACGCGGTACGCGCCGCCAGCGCCGGCAGCTCGTCGAAGGCGCCGCCCAGCGCCAGATGCAGGTTCACGCGCTGCGCCAGCTGTTCGCTTTGCACCCGCAGCCGGGTCGTGCGCGCGCCGTACAGCGCGAGCTGGCGCTGCTCGACCGCGCGCTGGTCGGTGCTGCCGATGCGGTACTGCACCAGCGCCAGTTCGAGCGCCCGCTCGTTGTCGCGCACCATCGCCTCGACGATGGCCGCGCGCTCGCGCAGCGCGATCTCGGCGCCCAGTGCGTTCTCGACGTCGGCAAAGGCCTTCTGGCCAGCGCTGGCGTAGTCGGCCATCGCCAGCTTCTGCTCGGCATTGCGCACCTCGACCTGGGCACGCAGCGCGCCGCCCTGGAACAGCGGCGCGAACAGGTTGCCGCCGAAGCCCCACGACGGGTTGCTGCGGTCCTGCAGCACGAACAGGTCGCTGGAAATGCTGCTGCCGCCGGCCGTCAGGCTGATGCGCGGCAGCATCGCGGTCTTGGCCTCGCCGACGCGGTTGAAGGCCAGCGCGACGCGCTTCTCGGCGGCGATCACGTCGGGCCGGCGCTCGAGCAGCTGCGACGGCAGCCCCGCCGGCAGCGGCGGCGGCAGCGGCGGCAACTGCGCCGCCAGCGCCAGCTCGGCGCCCGGGTAGCGGCCGAGCAGCAGTTCCAGCGCGCGCATCGCGTTGTCGCGGGCCAGGTCGGCCTGACGCAGCGCGTCGCGGTAGCCGCCGAGGTTGGCGCGCGCCTCGGCCACCGCCTGCTCGTTGCCCGGGCCGATGCGCTGGCGTTCCTGCGCCAGGCGCAGCAGCTCCTGCGCGGCCTTCAGCATGTCGAGCACGATCGCGCGCTGCAGCGTCGCCTCGATCGCCAGGAACCAGCCCTTGGCCACCATCGCCGCCAGTGACTGGCGGGCGTAGGCGTAGTCGGCCTGCAGCGCGTCGGCCTGCGCCGCGGCAGCGGCCTGGCCATAACGCAGCCGGCCCCAGACATCGAGTTCGAGCGACAGGTTGAGGAACACGCCGTTCAGCCCGTCGCCGCCGCTGCTCGCCGACCCGCTCCACAACCCGGCGATGCTGACCTGCGGCTTCAGCGGCGCGCTGGCCACCTTCAGCAGCGCAGCCGCCTGCTCGACCCGCGCGGCGGCCGCCTGCAGCCCGGCGTTGTAGGCCTGCGCCTCGGCCACCAGCGCGGCCAGCGCGGCATCGTCGAAGCTGCGCAGCCAGTCGTCGGCCACCGGCTGCGCCGAAGCAGCCCCGGCCTGGCCCTGCCATTCGAGCGGGGGCTGCGTGTGCGGCATCGCCTGGCGCTGCAGCTCGGCGCCGGGCGGCGGGCTTTGCAGCGCGCAGCCGGTGGCCAACGCGGCAAGCCATGACAGGGCGGCGCGGCGCATCGTCAATGCAGCTTCAGGATCAGGTAGTCGGTGATCGAGCCGATGCGCAGGATCACCATGCGCACCAGGTGCAGCGCCGCCACGTGCTCGGTGTAGACCGCACCGTGGCCGCTGGCGCCGGCGGCGAGGAAGACGTCGCGGTCCTTCTCGTCGATCAGCAGCTTGACCGGGAAGCGCCCCGGCACCTGCGGGAAGGCCCCCGTTTGCGGCAGCTGCCCCGACTGCGCCAGCTGCCCCTGGCCCTGCGCCCAGACGATCGAATCGACCTTGGCCGAGATCACGCGGCCCGGGTGGGTGTTCAGCGCGAACTCGGCGCGGTTGCCCGGTTCGACCCAGACCAGTTCGTTCTGCCCGTACAGCGCGACGATCTGCGGCTCCTGCTCGACGAAGCTCATCGCCGGCGCCAGCGGCACCGACACCACGTACGAGCCGGGGCGCAGCTGCACGTTGATCGCGTAACCGTCGGCCGGCGCGAAGACCGCGGTCTGGTCCAGGTTCCACTGCGCGTTGGCGACATCGGCGCGCGCCGAGTCGACCTGCGCCTTCGCCGTGGCCAGCTGCGCGCGCGCCGCGGCCACGGTCGCCTGCTCGCCGTTGACGCGGCCCGACAGCTTCTGCGTCACCTGCGCCTCGTCGGCGCGCGACTTGGCCAGCTGCGCTTCCAGGTCCACCAGGTTTGCTTCGGCCTGCTCGAGTGCGAAGCGGTCACCGGCGCCGGTGGCCACCAGCTCGCGGTTCTGCCCCACGCGCAAGCGCGCCAGCTCGACGCGCGGCTGCAAGGCCCGCACCAAGGCGCTGGCGGAGTTCAACTGCTCCTGCAACTGGCGCGCGCCGGCGCCGGCGTCGACCAGGTTGGCGCCAGCGCTGGCGAACTGTGCTTCGCTGGCGCCGAGCTTGGCCTTGGCCAGATTCAGGTCGTTCTGGTAGGGCGTGGGGTCGATGCGGAACAGCAGCTGCCCCTTCTTCACCAGCCGGTTGGGCTCCACCGGCACCTCGACCACGCGGCCGCGCACCTGCGGCAGGATCTGCACCACGTACTTGAAGACGCGCACATCGCTGCTCGACGGCGCCACCACGTTGAGCGTCAGGATCATCGCCGTCAGACCGACGATCGGGATGATGACGACGATCACCTGCGAGGTGATGTTCCACGGCAGCCACTTGAACTTGATGAAGAGCAGCCAGACGAAGAAGGCGTAGATCGCCAGCAGCAGCGCTTCCATCAGGCGGCCCCTTGGGGCTTCGTCGGCGCTGTCGGCGGCGTCGAAGCCGATGGCAGCGCTGGCGCAACGGGCGCCGCGGCGATGCGCTCGCGCGCCTGCTTCTGCTCGCGCGACAGCGCGCCGCGCGCGGCGATGGCGTCGATTTCGTCCAGCAGGTGCTGCTTCTCGCGCGCGCCGACCTCGCCGGCTTCGGCACGCTCGGCCATGTGCACGAAGTACTCGTCGTGCTTCTCGGTGCCGAAGGCCATGCGGTGCATCACCGGCTTGGTGTAGGCCCACAGCCAGGCGATCGGCCACAGCAGCCCGCCGAACACCAGCGACAGCAGGCACAGCACCTGGATCGCGTCCTTCTGCGGGTGGTGGCGCTTGTGCGCGATCTTCTCCGGCAGCACGTGCACCATCCAGAACAGCACGATGCCGGCGATCGGCATGACGACGACGACGAACCAGGCCACGCCCCAGGACACGCTGTCCATCAGCGCCGGCGGCAGGAACGAGGCGTGCGCAGCGCAGGGCAGCGCCAGCAGCAACGCAGCCATCGGGCGCAGCGTCTTGATCTTCATCGTGCAACCTGGCATTGCTGCCTTCTCGGGGTTCTCGCCATGCCCGCTTCGGGACGGTGCCGCCCGCGTTCGGGCGGCCCTGAAGTTTGCCATGCGCCAACACCGCTCGGCCATACACCGGTCGCAGTCTCAGCGTGCGAACGCGCGACGCGGGCCCGGCGCGTTAGCCCAGGCGAAGGCGGGTGGAAGAGGATGCACATCGGGGTGGTGCAGCGCCGAGCCGCGAACGCATCATGATCGGCGCCAAGCGCTGCGGCTGCCCCCTCTCGTGGAGGGGGCCGGCAAGAATGCATCAGCATGCGGCCGCGCGCCCGGGTCGCCATCGCTGCGCTGGCCATGGCAATGCAACGAATACGGTTCGGGCAAGAAGCCGGCGCAAGCACCCGCTGTGCGGCGGGTTCACCGCCTGAGCTTCAGGCTTGGCCCGAACCAGCCAGGTTCAGCCGCGCGCCAGCACTGGCGCCAGCGCCGCACCGGTGTGCGTACCGGCGGCCACCAGCTGCTCGGGCGTGCCGGCCTGCACCACGCGGCCGCCGCCGCTGCCGCCTTCGGGGCCGAGGTCGATGACCCAGTCGGCCTCGGCGATCACGTCCAGGTCGTGCTCGATGACGACCACGCTGTGGCCGCCGTCGACCAGCCGGTGCAGCACGCGGATCAGCTTCTCGACGTCGGCCATGTGCAGCCCCACCGTCGGCTCGTCGAGCACGTACAGCGTGTGCGGCGCTCGCCCGCGCCGGGCCGCCCCAAGCGGGCGATCCCCCTCGGGGGGCGACGCCGCAGGCGCCTGGGGGTCCATGGTCCGCCCGCGACGGGTCACGTCGTCGCGCACCTTGCTCAGCTCGGTGACCAGCTTGATGCGCTGCGCCTCGCCGCCGCTCAGCGTCGGCGACGGCTGGCCCAGCGTCAGGTAGCCCAGGCCCACGTCCTTCAGCAGTTGCAGCGGGTGCGCGATGGCCGGCATCGAGGCGAAGAACTCGACCGCCTCGTCGACCTCCATGCGCAGCACGTCGCCGATGCTCTTGCCGCGCCAGCTCACCGCCAGCGTCTCGGCGTTGAAGCGCTGGCCGTGGCAGCTTTCGCACGGCACCTTGACGTCGGGCAGGAAGCTCATCGCGATGGTGCGCAGGCCCTGCCCTTCGCAGCCGCGGCAGCGGCCGTCGCCGGTGTTGAAGGAAAAGCGCGCCGCCGCATAGCCGCGCGCCTTGGCCTCCAGCGTCCCGGTGAAGAGCTTGCGGATGGTGTCCCAAAAGCCGATATAGGTGGCCGGGCACGAGCGCGGCGTCTTGCCGATCGGCGTCTGGTCGACTTCGAGCACGCGGTCGATCTGCTGCCAGCCGTCGATGCCGTCCAGTCCCTGCCAGTTCGGCTTGGCGCCTCGGGTGTTGATGAACTGCAGGTTGGCCAGCAGCACGTCACGCGCCAGCGTGCTCTTGCCCGAGCCGCTGACGCCCGTCACCGCGACCAGGCGGCGCAGCGGCACAGCGACGTCCAGGTACTGCAGGTTGTGCAGCGACGCGCCGCGCAGCTGCAGCGCGGCCATCGAGGCCTCCACGGGCCGCCGCGGCTGCAGCGGATGGCGCAGCGGCTGCGCCAGCAGCCAGCCGGTCACCGAAGCCGGTGCCGCCGCCAGGTCGGCGGCAGAGCCCTCGGCCACCAGCGTGCCGCCGCGCTTGCCGGCGCCAGGGCCGATGTCGATCAGATGCTCGGCATGGCGGATCGTGTCTTCGTCGTGTTCGACCACCACCAGCGTGTTGCCCTGGTCGCTCAAGCTTTGCAGCGCGCCCAGCAGGATGCGGTTGTCGCGCGCGTGCAGGCCGATCGTCGGCTCGTCGAGCACATAACACACGCCCTGCAGGTTGCTGCCCAGCTGCGCCGCCAGCCGGATGCGCTGTGCCTCGCCGCCGCTCAGCGTGGGCGCGGCGCGGTCCAGCGTCAGGTAGCCCAGCCCTACCTGTTCGAGGAAGCGCAGCCGGGCGGCGATCTCGGCGATGACGTCGCGGCCGATGCCGCTCTCGCGCGCCGTCAAGTGGCCTTCGCGCGTCAGCGTCTCGACCCAGCCGCGCGCTTCGGCCACCGACATCGCCGCGACCTCGCTGATCGCGCGGCCGTCAAAGCTCACCCGGCGCGAGCGCGGGTTCAGCCGCGTGCCGTGGCATTCGGCGCAAGGCGCGTCGACCACGCCTTCGACCTCGGGCTCCTCGGCCGGAAAGCTCTGCTCGCGGCCGTGGCCGTCGTCGTCGCGCCTGGAGTCGTCGTAGGCGCGGCGCTGTTCGCGCGTCAGCGCCAGGCCGGTGCCCACACAGCTGGTGCACCAGCCGTGCTTGCTGTTGTACGAGAACATGCGCGGGTCCAGCTCGGGGTAGCTGGTGCCGCACACCGGGCAGGCGCGCTTGGTGGAAAACACCTTCAGCGCGCCGATGTCCGCCGTGCTCTGCCCCGATTCCATCGCCGCGGCCAGCCCGTCCAGCGGATGCAGCAGGTGCATCACACCCTTGCCGGCTTCCAGCGCCTTGCTCAGCGCGGCGCGCAGCTCGGCCTCGTGGTCCGCGTCGATCACCAGGTCGGCCACCGGCAGCTCCAGCGTGTGCTCCTTGAAGCGGTCCAGCCGCGGCCAGGGGTCGAGCCGGAGGAACTCGCCGTCGACGCGCAGATGCGTGTGGCCGCGCGCCTTGGCCCACTTGGCCAGATCGGTGTAGACGCCCTTGCGCGCCACCACCAGCGGCGCCAGCAAGCCGACGTGCTGGCCGCGATGGTCGCGCAGCAACTGTGCGGCGATGCTCTCGGCGCTTTGCGGGCGCACCGGCGCGCCGTCGTGCACGCAGTGCTGCAGCCCGAGCTTGACCCACAGCAGGCGCAGGAAGTGCCAGACCTCGGTGGTGGTCGCCACCGTGCTCTTGCGCCCGCCGCGCGACAGGCGCTGCTCGATCGCTACCGTCGGCGGGATGCCGTAGACCGCGTCGACCTCGGGCCGCCCCGCCGGCTGCACGATGCTGCGCGCGTAGGCGTTCAGGCTTTCCAGGTAACGCCGCTGGCCTTCGTTGAACAGGATGTCGAAGGCCAACGTGCTCTTGCCCGAGCCCGACACGCCGGTGATGACGCTGAACTTGCCGCGCGGGATGTCCACGCTCAGGTTCTTCAGGTTGTGCTCGTGGGCGTGGACGATCGAGATCGCATCCTTCACCGCCGAGACGCCGAGGGACGCAGAGGGCCGCAGAGAAGACAGCACAGCGTTGGCTTGCTCTGCGTAACTCTGCGTCCTGCGTTCCTCTGCGGTGAACGACTTCGCCAGCCCGAGGCTGCGCTCGTAGTCGCGCAACGCGCGGCCGGTAAAAGACGAAGGATGCAGCTTCACGTCATCGGGCGTGCCGCAGCAGACGATCTGCCCGCCGCCCTCGCCGCCCTCGGGCCCGAGGTCGACGATCCAGTCGGCCGCGCGCACCACGTCTAGGTTGTGCTCGATGACGACCAGCGAGTGCCCGGCGTCCAGCAGCTTGGCAAAGGCGCGCATCAGCTTGGCGATGTCGTCGAAGTGCAGGCCGGTGGTCGGCTCGTCGAACAGGAACAGCTGGCCTTTCCTGGCCATCGGCTGGCGCGGCCCGGCCGCCGCCTGCGCCAGGAAGCCGGCCAGCTTCAGGCGCTGCGCCTCGCCGCCTGACAGCGTGGGCACCGGCTGGCCCAGGCGCACGTAGTCCAGGCCGACGTCGACGATCGGCTGCAGCCGCGCCACCACCTCGCGGTCGGCCTGGAACCAATGCGCGGCTTCGGCCACCGTCAGCTCGAGCACGTCGGTCACGCTGAACTGGTGCGGCCCGCGCACCAGCTTGACGTCGAGGATCTCGCTGCGGAAACGCCGGCCGTCGCAGTCAGGGCAACGCAGGTAGACGTCGCTGAGGAACTGCATCTCCACGTGCTCGAAGCCCGAGCCGCCGCAGGTCGGGCAGCGGCCGTCGCCGGCGTTGAAGCTGAACATGCCGGCGGTGTAGCTGCGCTCGCGCGCCAGCGGCGCCTCGGCGAAGAGCTTGCGCACTTCGTCCCAGGCGCCGACATAGCTGGCCGGATTGGAACGCGCGGTCTTGCCGATCGGGCTCTGGTCGACGAACACGGCGTCGGCCAGCCAGTCGGCGCCGAGCAGCCGGTCGTGGTCGCCCGGCGCTTCGCTGGCCTTGCCGAAGTACCGCGCCAGCGCCGGGTACAGCAGGTCCTGCACCAGCGTGCTCTTGCCCGAGCCGGAGACCCCCGTCACCACGACCAGCCGCTGCAGCGGCAGCGCCACCGCGATGTCGCGCAGGTTGTGCTGGCGCGCGCCTTCGACGATCAGCTTCGGCGTCGCCTCGTCCACCGCGCGGCGGCGGCCGATGGCCACCTGCTTGCGCGCGCCGAGATAAGCGCCGGTCAATGTGTCGGCGTGTCTTGCGGCTTCGGGTTCGCCGTCGAAGACGATGCGCCCGCCGCGCTCGCCGGGGCCTGGCCCCAGGTCGATCAGCCGGTCTGCGGCCAGCATCACCGCCGGGTCGTGCTCGACCACCACAAGCGTGTTGCCGGCGTCGCGCAGCCGCTGCATCGCCTGCACGATGCGCTCCATGTCGCGCGGGTGCAGGCCGATGCTGGGCTCGTCGAGCACGAACAGCGTGTTCACCAGCGAGGTGCCGAGCGCGGTGGTCAGGTTGATGCGCTGCACCTCACCGCCCGACAGCGTGCGGCTTTGCCGGTCCAGCGTCAGGTAGCCGATGCCGACATCGCACAGGTACTTCAGCCGCGTGCGGATCTCGTCTTGCAGCAGCTTCAGCGCGTCGTCGCCGGCAGCGCGCTCGAAGCCATCGAAGAAGCGGCGCACACGCTCGATCGGCAGCAGCATCAGGTCGTGCAGGCTCAGCCCCGGCAGCGCCTCGAGCTGTTCGCGGCTCCACGGCACGCCCGCGGGCAGCAGCCGCTTGCACGGCGCCAGCACCGCATCGGCCTGCCGCTTGCTGCCCAGCCGCCACAGCAGCGCTTCCAGCTTCAAGCGCGCGCCGCCGCAGGCCGTGCACGGCGTGTAGCTGCGGTACTTGGACAGCAGCACACGGATGTGCATCTTGTAGGCCTTGCTCTCCAGGTAGCCGAAGAAGCGGTGAATGCCGTACCACTGCTTGTTCCAGTTGCCCTTCCAGTGGGGCGAACCGTTCAGCACCCAGTCGCGCTGGGCCTCGCTGAGCTGGCTCCACGGCGTGTCGCGCGGGATGCCGGCATCGCCGGCGTAGCGCAGCAGGTCGTCGTGGATCTCGGCCCAGGCCGGCGTCATGATGGTCTTGATCGCGCCGTTGCGCAGCGTCTTGCGCGCATCGGGGATCACCAGCCCG
>CALBTN010000088.1 GCA_937967345.1 uncultured Rubrivivax sp.
TGCTGATGGGCATCGACGTTATCGGCGAGTGCCTCACCGAGATCAACGTCACCAGCCCGACCTGTTTTCAGGAGATCGCGCAGCAGACCGGCTTCGATGTCGCCGGCATGTTCGTCGATGCGCTGGAGCGGGCCGTCGCCAGCACCCGCTAGAACCACGCGGTCAGCATGAAGCCGACGTAGCGCCGCCAGTAGTTGCCGCCGCCGTTGCCCACCGCAAAGCTCGAGCCGGAGCCGCCGGCATACAGCCGCCAGCGCAGGTCCTTGCTGACGTCGTGCGCGATGCCGGCTTCCAGCAGGTTGGGGTTGCCGGTGCTGCTGAAGCCGTCGCCGTCGGTCTCGCGCGACCAGCCCAGCGCCACGCGGGCATAGGCGTCCCAGTCGTCGCGGTCGTACCACACGCCGGCAAAGACCCGGGCCTCGGCGTAGCGCCGCGGGTTCCAGTAGCCGGCGGGCGGCAGCGTGCCCGGCGGCAGCGGCACGTCATAACTGGCCGGGTCGGAGTCGCGGAAGGCCGCGCCCTCGATGCCGACCACCACCTTCGGGTTGAAGTGCAGCGCGTAGTCGGCGTGGCCATAGATGCGCGCGCGGTTGTTGCCGTCGGAAAACCCCAGGTGCGACACCACGCCGCCGAAAGCCCAGCGCGGCGGCAGCCGGTACTCGGCGCCCAGCGATGCGGTGTTGGCGGTGATGCGGTTGGCGATCGCCTGCGGCGTTTCGATCACCTCGCGGCCGACGTCGGCGCTCAGCCGCCACAGATCCTGCGGCTGCCAGCGCAGGCTGGCGTTGCCGGTGATCGGCGTCCAGCCGTCGTAGTCGTTCCAGGCGATCGTGGCCGACGGCAGCAGCAGCCCCGGCGGCGTCACGCCCGGTGTGCCGATCAGCCCTCGCAGTGTGGCCTGCACCCGCTTGGCGTCGACATCACCCTGCGGTGACTCGAGCCTTGCACCGCGGTAGCCGCCTTCCAGCCACAGCCCGGGCTGCAGCAGCGTGCCGGCGCCGGCTGTGGCCGACAGGATGTCCAGATCGTCCTTGTCGGTGGAATAGTCGACCCCGCCCCAGACGTAGGAACGCTGCTCGCGATCGGCGCGCCAGTCGCGCAGGAAGACCGCCGGCCAGTCGCTGCGGCCGGCCAGCAGCGGCACGGTGGCCGCGTCGTAGCCGGCCCAGCGCACCGCGCGCGCATGGTCCAGCCGCAGATCGGCATCACTGCCGTCGTCCAGCGTGGCATACAGCCGCACCGCCTCGTTGTGGCGCCCGGCGGCGTTGACGGTGCGCGCCAGGCCGGCCTGGGCGCGCTTGTCCTTGGGGTCTTCGGCCAGCAGCGCGCGCCGCGCGGCCTCGGCCTGCGCGTACTCGTCCAGCCACAGCCGCACGGTGGCGATGCGCCAGCGCAGGTCACGGTCGCCGGGGTTCAGCGCCAGCGCCTCGCGGTAGGCGTGCAATGCGCAGGCGTTGTCGCCGGTGTGCACGCAGGTCTCGCCGCTGCCGCGCCACAGTTCGGAAACCTGCTTCGGGTCGGTGCTGAAGCCGCGCGCCTGCTCGAACAGCGGCAGCGCGCCGCTGGCGTCGCCCGACCACAGCGTTTGCCAGGCCAGCGAGGCGACCACGTCCTTGCTGCGCTGAGGGTCGACTTCGATGACGCGGCGGTAGGTGGCGATCGCCTCCTCGTGGCGGTCGGCAAAGCCGTAGACGCGCGCGGTCTCGATCAGCAGATCGGTGTTGGCCGGCTGCTCGCGCAGCAGCGCTTCGTAGATCGGCAGCGCTTGACCGTACTGGCGCGCGTCGACCTTTTCGCGCGCTTGCTGCAGCATCCCAGCGCCCCCAGACCCGTCGCTTCGCGCCGGGCCCCCCGAGGGGGATGAGTCAACTTGGGAGCGGCCCGGCGTTGACTCATGCGCGTGCGCTGCGCCGGCCGCCAGCAGTGCGGCCACGACCAGGGGGCGCCAGCTCATGCGGCCGGCCCCGTGCGTGGTGTATTCCAGCGCACCGATGCGGCTTGCGGCCGGCGCAACAGCCAGCCCAGCGACAGCACCGTGGTCACCGACAGGAACATCCAGTAGATCAGCGGGTACCACACCGCATAGGCATAGAAGCGCAGGATGCCGGGGTCGTAGCGCCGGTCGACCAGCGCACCCACCAGCAGCTGCAGCAGGCACAGCGTGCCGATGGTCATGCCCCACAGGTTGGGGATCGGCGACGCACCCACCGGCGGCACGCCGATGGCCCACGACGCGATCCAGATCGCGGTCAGCACGACGAAGCACAGCGCCCACAGGATCGACAGCGCCGACTCGATGAACACCGGCCACATGCGCCGGTACTTCCAGTGCAGCATCACGTCGGCGTGCTTGTGGAACACCTGCATCAGCCCGCGCGCCCAGCGCAGCCGCTGCTGGAACAGGCCCTTGAACGAGGTCGGCACCGTCATCCACACGATGGCGCGCGCCTCGTAGCGCACGTCGTAGAAGCGCTTTTGCAGCTTCCAGGTCAGCTCGATGTCCTCGGTGGGCATGTTCGGCGAGAAGCCGCCGACGTCGAACACCGCGCTCTTGCGAAAGGCCGCGACCACGCCCGACACCGTGACGATGCGCCCCCAGATGCGCTGCGAGCGGCGCAGCAGGCTGACGATCGAGCTGAACTCGATCGCCTGCAGCCGGGCGAGGAAGGTCTCGAAGTTGCGCACCCGCGGGTTGCCGGTGACCGCGGCGACGCGCGCGCTCTTGAAGTGCGGCACGATGCGGCGCAGGATCATCGGGTCGGGCGCGGCGTCGGCGTCCAGCGTCAGGATGATCTCGCCATTGACCAGCGGCAGCGCGTCGTTCAGCGCCAGCGCCTTGCCTTCGTTGACCAGCTTGCGCACCAGGCGCACGCGCCCGCCGGCCAGAAAGGGCTCGACGCGGCGCGCGGTGTCGTCGCTCGAGCCGTCGTCGACCACCACCACCTCGTAGTGCGGATAGTCGATGCGGCAGGCCGCTTCGAGCGTGCCGGCGATGACCTCGGCCTCGTTGTGCGCCGGGATCAGCACCGTGGCCGGCGGCAGCTCGTCGTCGCTGATGCTGTCGGGCGGTGGCCCGCCGCGCTCCCAGCTGCGCAGGAAATACATCGACGTGGTGATCCACATGATGCTGGTGACGATCGGGTAGGCGGCAAAGAACACCAGCGCCCACAGGTAGGGCCAGGTGGTCTGAAGGTCGACGATCAGGTGAGCGAAGGTGTTCATTCGATCGGTGCGTCGTGCAGCGCGCCGGGGCGCGTGGGCGCCGGGTCGGCGCTGCGTGCGGGGTCGGCGCGCAGCCCGTGGTAGCGCTTGTCCTGGCCCTCGACCTGGATCAGCACCAGCCGGCTGGCGCGCAACGCGGCCCAGTCGGCGTGCACGCGCCGGCCGTGCCAGTCTTGCGCGTAGCTCATGTCGACCGCGGCGACGCTGCGCCGCTCGCCCTTGCGCCGCGCCAGCGCGCGGTTGTGCCACACCCAGGCGCCGGTGAGCAGCGGCATCACGATCAGCGCGCCGACGATCAGCCACACCAGGCCGCGCGAGTCCCAGGGCCTGGCGGCGACCAGGGTCCACATCCAGACGAAGCCGACCCAGCCGAACACCACCAGCAGCAGGTGGGCCAGCTTGCGCAGCGCGCCGTTGGCGCGCCGGCGCTCGCGGCCCGGTGACGGGCTCATCGGCCGGTCGTCGTCCATCAAGCGGTCCGTTGGCGGCGCGAGCGGGTCGCGCCCAGCGCCAGCAGCGCCGCACCCAGCAGCGCTGCGGTGCCGGGGGTGGGCACGGCCGAGGCTTCGTCAAAGGACGCCAGCAGGTGCTCGGTGGGTATCACCGACCACTGGCCGCCGGGGCGCGACCAGGACAGGTCGACCACGCCGGCCAGCAGCCGCTCGTAGGCGCCCAACTCGAACCTGTACAAGCCCGCGTCCAGCAGCAGGTCGCTGTCGAAGCCGACGCGTTCGCGGGAGTTCAGGAAATCGTTGCTGATCTCGAGCATGCTGTTGCCAGCGCCAAACAACTTGAAGAAGAAACCGTCGTCGTGCAGCACGCTGAAGTTGTACAGGCCCGCCTCGCTGATGCGAATGTAACCGGTGAAATGCGAGGTCCAGTTCTCCTGGCTCTCGGGTGCGCCTGCTCCGATGAACAGCGGTGCAATGTCAACCACGCCCCAGGTGGAGCCATGCTCGGTGTTGTACTGGGCGTCGCCAAAGGAGATCTGGCTGACCCGCCCGCTCTTGCTGGCCGTGATCATGCCGTCGGTCGGCGCACGATTGGCGGTGTTCCAGTCGGCCAGGCCCCACACACCGGTGCCCCAGCTGTAGCCGCCGATGGCCGATCCCGAGCCGTAGGTCTGGGTCGTTTCATTCCACAACACCGTGCTGTGGCGCCAGTTGTCGTCGACCTTCAAGAAGGTGGCATCGACCCCGCTGCCGGCCTGGAACTGGCCCGCGTGCTGCGGTGCCAGCGTGATCGGCTCGGCCAGCGCCGCGCCGGTGGCCCAGGCCAATGCCAGCGCGATGCCTGCGTCGCGCCAGCCGATATTCAGGGTTCGCTTGTTCATCTTTGCGTTCACTGGGGTTTGCATGGGGCGCGATGATGCAGGGCCTGGGCCCGCCTTTCGTGGATGTAAGCGCGGCGCTTGCTGCGCTGCGGCGAATCCGTCACGTCCGGGATGCTCTGCACCCTCAACCGAGGGGCCCTGCTGATGCGGCGGCGCGACGCCGGGCGCAGCGGCGCCGGCACTTGCACCGCCGACACGTCGACCGGCCAGGTGCCGTTGGGGCACTGCCGATAATCGCCGCCCATGGCCATCCTGTCGCTGTCCAACGCCCACCTGGCCTACGGCCACGTTGCGCTGCTCGACGGCGCGGCCTTCGCGCTCGAATCCGGCGAGCGGCTGGGCCTGATCGGGCGCAACGGCACAGGCAAGTCGTCGCTGCTCAAGGTGCTGGCCGGGCTGGAAAAACTGGACGACGGGCTGCTGCAGCTGACGCAGGGCCTGCGCATCCGCTACGTGCCGCAGGAGCCGATGTTCGACGCCGCGCGCAGCGTGTTCGACATCGTCGCCGACGGCGTGGCCGAGGCGCAGGCGCTGCGCGCGCGCTACGAAGCGCACACACCCGGTGATGACCTGGACGCACTGCAGTCGCGCATCGAAGCGCTGGACGCCTGGAACTGGGAGCAGCGCGTGGCCAGCACGCTGGCGCAGTTGCAGCTGGACGGCTCGCGCGAGGTCGGCCAGCTCTCGGGCGGCATGAAAAAGCGCGTCGCGCTGGCCCAGGCGCTGGTGGCGCTGCCCGAAGTGCTGCTGCTCGACGAGCCGACCAACCACCTCGACCTGGACTCGATCGCCTGGCTCGAGGAGCTGCTGCGCGGCTTCAGGGGCAGCGTGATGCTGGTCACGCACGACCGCGCCTTTCTTGACGCGGTGTGCACGCGCATCGTCGAGCTCGACCGCGGCGTGCTGCGCAGCTACCCGGGCAACTTCAGCGCCTACGAGCGGCTGAAGGAAGAGCAGCTCGCCGCCGAGGCGCTGGCCCACGCGCGCGCCGACAAGCTGCTGGCACAAGAGGAGCAGTGGATCCGCCAGGGCGTCGAGGCGCGGCGCACGCGCAGCGTGGCGCGGGTGCAGCGGCTGCAGCAGCTGCGCACACAACGCCAGGCGCGGCGCGAGACGCTGGGCCAGGTTCGGCTCGAACTCGATGCCGGCGTGCCCAGCGGCAAGATCGTGGCCGAGCTGCGCGACGTGAGCTTTCGCTACGCCGCCGACGCCGCGCCGGTGGTCAGCCGCTTCAGCGCCACCCTCCTGCGCGGCGACAAGGTCGGGCTGATCGGCCCCAACGGCGCGGGCAAGACCACGCTGCTGCGGCTGATCCTGGGCGAGCTGGCGCCCAGCGCCGGCACGGTGCGCCAAGGCACCAGGCTGGCGGTCGCCTACTTCGACCAGTTGCGCAGCCACCTCGACCTGGACGCGACGCTGGCCGACAGCATCAGCCCCGGCAGCGAGTGGGTCGAGTTCAACGGCCAGCGCAAGCACGTGATCAGCTACCTGAACGACTTCCTGTTCGCGCCCGAGCGCGCCAACTCGCCGCTGCGCACGCTGTCCGGCGGCGAGCGCAACCGCGTGCTGCTGGCGCGGCTGTTCGCGCTGCCGGCCAACGTGCTGGTGCTCGACGAGCCGACCAACGACCTGGACATCGACACGCTGGAGCTGCTGGAAGAGCTGCTGCAGGGCTACGCCGGCACGGTGTTCCTGGTCAGCCACGACCGGCGTTTTCTCGACAACGTGGTCACCAGCACCATCGCCTGGGAAGGCGACGACGCGCCGGGGCGCTGGCGCGAGTACGAAGGCGGCTACGAGGACTGGCAGCGCCAGCGCGAGCGCGCGCGCGAGATCGCGGCCGCCGCGGCGCGTGCCGCCGCACCCGCCGCGCCCGCCGCGGCGCCGCCGCCGCCGCCCGCCGGGCAAGCCAAGGCCGGCGGCGCCGCGCGCAAGCTCAGCAACAAGGAGCAGCGCGAGCTGCAAGAACTGCCCGAGCGCATCGAGGCGCTTGAAGCCGAGCAGCGCGGCATCGGCGAGCGGCTGGCCAGCGCCAGCCTGTACACCGACGAGCCGCAGCGCGTGGCCGAGCTGCAGGCGCGTTACACGCAGATCGACGACGAGTTGGCGGCCGCGCTGCAGCGCTGGGAAGAGCTCGAGTCGCGCTGACAGAGCGCGCCACCACGCGCCGCCGCGGGTCGAACTAGACTGCGCGGCACACAACGTCCGGCAGCGGGTTCACCGCGCCGCCGGCCTTGGCCATCGCGATGCCGCTCGAGCCCGGTTCCACCGCCACGCTGGCTGCCGCCGACGCGCGTCGCGGCATGGCGCTGGGGCTGCTGGGTGTGGCCATGTTCGCGATGACGCTGCCGATGACCCGGCTGGCGGTGGGCGCGCAGTCGGCGCCGCAGCTGGACCCGGCCTTCCTCACCGCCGGGCGCGCGGCCGGCGCCGGGCTGCTCAGCGCGGCGTGGCTGGCCGCGCACCGGCTGGCGCCGCCGCCGCGCCAGCACTGGCCGGCGCTGGCGCTCAGCGCGCTGGGTACGGTGCTGGGCTTTCCGCTGTTTCTCGCGCTGGCGCTGCGCCAGGTCGATGCGATGCATGCGGCGGTGGTCACCGGCGTGCTGCCGCTGGGCACCGCGGTGGCTGCGGCGTTGAGCTCGGGCCAGCGGCCGTCAGCCGGCTTCTGGCTGTGCGCGCTGGGCGGCTGCGCGCTGGTGCTGGCCTACGCTGCGTGGCAAGGCGGCGGTGCGTTGTCGGCGGGCGACGGCTGGCTGCTGCTGGCGGTGCTGTCGACCTCGGTGGGTTACGTGGCCGGCGCGCGCGTGGCCGTGGCGATGCCGGCGTCGCAGGTGATCAGCTGGGTGCTGGTCGGCTCGCTGCCGCTGTCGGCGCCGCTGGCGCTGGCGTGGTGGCCGAGCGCGCCGGTGCCGCTTTCGGCCTGGGTGGGTTTCGGCTACGTTACGGTGTTTTCGATGTGGCTGGGCTTTTTCGCCTGGTACCGCGGCCTGGCGCTGGGCGGTGCGGTACGCGTCAGCCAGGTGCAGTTGGTGCAACCCTTCCTGGCGCTGCTGTTCGCGGTGCCGGTGCTGGGCGAGCGGCTCGATACGGCGACGCTGGCGTTCGCGCTGGCGGTGATTGCGGTGGTGTTCGTCGGGCGCAAGATGCCGGTGGACACCGCCGCGGCTTCTCGGAGGGCAAGGTGATGAACGATGCTGTGAACGGTCCCGATACGCACTGGCAACTGGCGCACCGCGCCCCGCGGCTCGAGCCGTCGGTGATCCGCGAGATCCTCAAGGTCACCGAAAAGCCCGGCGTGATCTCGCTGGCCGGCGGGCTGCCGGCGCCGCAGAGCTTTCCGGTGCAGGCGATGCGCGAGGCCTGCCGCCGCGTGCTGTCCGAGGCGCCGCACATGGCGCTGCAGTACGCCGCCAGCGAAGGCTTCGTGCCGCTGCGCGAGTGGGTGGCGGCGCAGCTGAGCGCGCAGGGCCTGCAGGTGGATGCGTCGCAGGTGCTGATCACCACCGGCTCGCAGCAGGCGCTGGACCTGCTCGGCAAGGTGCTGATCGACGCCGGCAGCCGCGTTGCGGTGGAGTCGCCCACCTACCTTGGCGCGCTGCAGGCCTTCACGCCCTTCGAGCCCGAGTTCGTCGCCGTCGACTGCGACGACGAAGGCCCGCTGCCGGACTCGCTGCAAGCGGCGGCCGGTGCGCGCTTCCTGTACGTGCTGCCGAACTTCCAGAACCCCAGCGGGCGCAGCATGGGCATGGCGCGGCGCGTGCAGGTGGCGCAGGCCGCGGCGCGCGCGCGGCTGCCGCTGATCGAGGACAACCCCTACGGCGAGCTGTGGTACGACGCGCCGCCGCCCACGCCGCTTTCGGCCATTGCCGCCGAGCAGGGCGCGGCGGCGATCTACCTGGGGTCGTTTTCCAAGGTGCTGGCGCCGGGGCTGCGGTTGGGTTACGTGGTGGCACCGCCCGCGCTGTACCCGAAGCTGCTGCAGGCCAAGCAGGCGGCCGACCTGCACACCCCCGGCTTCAACCAGCGCGTGGCCTACGAGGTCATCCGCGCCGGGCTGCTCGACACCCACCTGCCGATGGTGCGCGCGATGTACAAGGCGCAGCGCGACGCGATGCGCGACGCGCTGCAGCGCCACCTGCCCGAGGGCTGCCGCTTCAACGTGCCGGCCGGCGGCATGTTCTTCTGGGTCGACCTGCCGGCCGGGCTGGACACGCGCGAGCTGCTGCCGCGCGCGGTGCAAGCCGGCATGGCCTACGTGCCCGGCGCGCCGTTCTACTGCCGCGATGCGCAGGCCAACACCTTGCGCCTGAGCTTCGTCACCGTGTCGGCGCCGCAGATCGAGCAGGGCGTGGCCGCGCTCGGGCGTGTGCTGGCCGAGGCGCTGGCGCAGCGGGCATGAGAACGCGATGAAGCACCGCTTCGACCAGCTCGACGTCTTCGGCGCCGCGCCGCTGCGCGGCAACCCGCTGGCGGTGGTGCACGACGCGGCCGGGCTGGACGAGGCTTGCATGGCGGCGTTCGCGCGCTGGACCAACCTGTCGGAGACCGCCTTCCTGTTGCCGCCCACCGATGCCCGGGCCGACTACCGGGTGCGCATCTTCACGCCGCAGGGCGAGCTGCCGTTTGCCGGCCACCCCACGCTGGGCAGCTGCCACGCCTGGCTGGCCGCGGGCGGGCGGCCGCGCGCGGCCGGCGTGGTGGTGCAGCAATGCGGCGTCGGCCTGGTGGCGGTGCGCGGCGGCAGCACGGTGAGTGCGGGTGCAGCGGGTGCAGCGGGTGCGGGCACGCGCTGGGCTTTCGAAGCGCCGCCGCTGCGCCGCAGCGGGCCGCTGGATGCGGCGCTGCTGCAGCGCATCCGCGACGCGCTCGGCCTGGACGAGGCCGCCGTGCGCGCCCACCAATGGGTGGACAACGGCCCCGGCTGGTGCGCGGTGCTGCTCGATTCGGCCGCGCGCGTGCGCGCCTTGGCACCGGACTGGCAGCGTCTGGGCGAGCTGAAGCTGGGGGTGGTCGGGCCACATGCGGCCGGCGCCGAGCCGCAGTTCGAGTTGCGCGCGCTGTTCGGCAGTGGCGGCGGCGGCGGTTTCGAAGACCCGGTCACCGGCAGCCTGAACGCCAGCGTCGCGCAGTGGCTGACCGGCGCCGGCCTGGCGCCGCACGAGTACGTGGCCGGCCAGGGTGCGGCGCTGCACCGCGACGGGCGCGTGTTCATCGAGCGCGACGGCGACACGGTGTGGGTGGGCGGCGCGGTGCACGAGTGCATCCGCGGCGAGGTCGAGCTTTGAGCGCCGCGGCGGCGCGCGCTGGCGCAGCCGGTGCCGAGGTCGACCACCTGGTGGTGGCCGCGCACAGCCTGGAGCAAGGTGCGCAGTGGTGCGAGCGGGTGCTCGGCGCGGCCAGCCTGCCCGGCGGCAAGCACCCGGCGATGGGCACGCACAACCGGCTGCTGGCGCTGTCGAGCGCACGGTTCACGCGCTGCTACCTCGAGATCATCGCGATCGACCCGGCTGCGCCGGTGCCGCCGCAGCCGCGCTGGTTCGGCCTGGACGACGCGGCGCTGCAGCGCCGGCTGCGCCACGGGCCGTGTCTGCTGCACTTCGTCGCGCGCACCCGCGCGCTCGACGCCAGCCTGGCCGCGCTGGCTGCGCTGGGCATCGACGCCGGGCGCGCGGTGGCCGCCGAGCGCGCCAGCGCCCACGGTGCGCTGCGCTGGCGCATCGCGCAGCGCGCCGATGGCCGGCTGGCGTGCGGCGGCGCGCTGCCCACGCTGATCGAGTGGGGCGACGCGCACCCCACCGACCAGCTGCCGCCCAGCGCGGTGGCGCTGCAGTCGCTGGCGGTGGCCGGCGTGCCGCCGCCGGCGCTGGCCGCGCTGGCGCTGCCCGGCGTGACGGCCGGGCAGGGCAGCGCGCTGCAAGCGCTGCTGCACACCCCGGTCGGGCCGGTGGCACTGCACAGCATCGCTTGACCACCGCAGACCCATCGACCCACCAGACCCATGACGCCCACTTGCCATGAATGACGACCCCCGGACCCTGCCCGACGCCGCATCGCTGCACAGCGCGCTGGCCATCGTGCGCGCACAGCAGATCGCGCCGACGCCGACGATCCGCTGGCCGCTGCTCGAACAGCGCCTGGGCACGATCGTGCACGTCAAGCACGAGAACCACACCGAGCTGGGTGCGTTCAAGCTGCGCGGCGGTGCGGTCTACCTGCACGAGCTGCACCAGCGCGAGCCGGCGCTGCGCGGCGTGATCAGCGCCACGCGCGGCAACCACGGCCAGTCGATCGCGCGCGCGGCGGCGCGGCTGGGGCTGGCGGCGACGATCGTCGTACCGCACGGCAACTCGGCCGAGAAGAACGCGGCGATGCGCGCGCTCGGCGCCACGCTGGTCGAGCACGGCAGCGACTTCCAGCAAGCGCGCGAGCACGCGGCGGTGCTGGCCGAGCAGCGCGGCCTGCACATGGTGCCCAGCTTCCACCGCGACCTGGTGCGCGGCGTGGCCAGCTACTGGCTCGAGTTCTTCGCACAGGCGCAGCCCGACATCGTGATCGTGCCGATCGGCCTGGGCTCGGGCATCTGCGCCTGCGCCGCGGCGCGTGCGGCCTGCGGTGCGGCCACGCGCATCGTCGGCGTGGTCTCGGCGCAGGCCAGCGCCTACAAGGATTCGTTCGAGGCCGGCCGCGTCATCGAAGCGCCGGTGAGCACGCAGCTGGCCGACGGCATGGCCTGCCGCGTGCCCGAGGCCGATGCGCTGGCGATCATCCGGCGCGAGGTCGAGGCGATCGTCGCGGTCAGCGACGCCGAGGTGGCCGATGCGATGCGCGTGTACTTCAGCGACACCCACAACGCCGCCGAAGGCGCCGGCGCCGCGGCCCTGGCCGCCGCGCTGCAGCAGCGCGCGGCCTACGCCGGGCGCAGCCTGGGGCTGGTCTTGAGCGGCGGCAACGTCGACCGCGAGGTCTTCGCGCGCGTGCTTGCCGGCCCGCCCGGCAGCGTCCCGTAGAGTCGGTGCTTCGACCGCTGCCCGAGGCATCCCATGAGCGAAGTTGAGTCCTACCCCGCCGGCTACACCCCGCCCGCTGTCTGGACCTGGAACAAGGCCAGCGGCGGACAGTTCGCCAGCATCAACCGCCCCATCGCCGGGCCCACGCACGACAAGGTGCTGCCGGTCGGACGCCATCCGCTGCAGCTGTATTCGCAGGCCACGCCCAACGGCGTGAAGATCACGGTGATGCTGGAAGAGCTGCTGGCCGCCGGCCACCGCGGCGCCGAGTACGACGCCTGGCTGATCCGCATCGGCGAGGGCGACCAGTTCGGCAGCGGCTTCGTCGAGGTCAACCCGAACTCGAAGATCCCCGCGCTGATGGACCGCAGCGGGGCGCGGCCGGTGCGCGTGTTCGAGTCGGGCTCGATCCTGCTGTACCTGGCCGACAAGTTCGGCGCCTTCGTGCCCACCGAGCCGGCGGCGCGCGCCGAATGCCTGTCGTGGCTGTTCTGGCAGGTCGGCAGCGCGCCGTACCTGGGTGGCGGCTTCGGCCACTTCTACGCCTATGCGCCGCTGAAGATCGAGTACGCGATCGACCGCTTCGCGATGGAAGTCAAGCGCCAGCTCGACGTGCTCGACCGCCGGCTGGCCGAAGCCGAATACCTGGCGGGCGCGCACTACACCATCGCCGACATCGCGGTGTGGCCGTGGTACGGCGCGCTGGTCAAGGGCCTGGTGTACGGCGCCGGCGAGTTCTTGCAGGTGGGCGGCTACAAGCACGTGCAGCGCTGGGCCGAGCAGATCGCACGGCGCCCGGCGGTGCAGCGCGGGCGCATGGTCAACCGCATCTCGGGCGAGCCCGCCAGCCAGCTGCACGAACGCCACGACGCCAGCGACTTCGACAGCCGCACCCAGGACAAGCTGGCGCCGCCGGCAGCCGGCGCGTGAGCGGCGGCGTGGCCACCGAAGAGCTGTTCCGCGACGACGCCGCGCTGCTGGAGTGCCGCGCGCGCGTGCTCGGCGTGGCTGCCGATGGCGTGCAGTTGGACCGCACCGTGTTCTATCCGCAAGGCGGCGGCCAGGCCGGCGATGCCGGCTGGCTGCGGCTGGACGATGGCCGCGAGATCGTGGTGGCCGACACGCGCAAGGGCGCTGCGCCGGGCGAGATCGTGCACCTGCTCGGCGCCGGCGAAGACGGCTCGGCGCTGCAAGCCGGCACCGAGGTCACGGCGCGCATCGACCCGCTGCGCCGGCGCGCGCACATGCGTTTTCACACCGCCACCCATCTGCTGTGCGCGCTGGTGCCGCACGCGGTGGACGGCTGCTCGATCACGGCGGCGTACGCGCGGCTGGACTTCCACACCAACCAGCCGCTGGACAAGCAGGCCTTGAGCGACGGCATCGCGCGGCTGGTGGCCGAGGCGCACCCGGTGCGCCAGCGCTGGATCAGCGAGGCCGAGCTCGACGCCAACCCGGGCCTGGTGCGCAGCATGAGCGTGATGCCGCCGCGCGGCCAGGGCCGGGTGCGGGTGATCGACATCGAAGGCGTGGACCTGCAGCCCTGCGGCGGCACGCACGTGGCCAACACCGCCGACATCGGCCAGGTCATCGTGACCAAGATCGAGAAGAAGAGTGCAATGACCCGCAGAGTGGTCCTCGGCTTCGCCGACACCAGCGCGGGCTGATGGCCGCTCGCGGCCGCTCGTGGTCAGGCGGTCACGAGGCCGGCCGCTGCGGGCCGTCGCCCGCGGATCCGCGCCGCGGCGCCAGGATGCGCGGGTTGGCGAAGGCCCAGGGCGTGGCCATGTCGACCAGGATGTCGCCCATGATCTTCTGCAGTTCGCCCTGCGTGATCTCCTGATCGCCCTGCCGGCCGTAGAGCACGACCTCGTCGCCGGCCTGCACCTCGGGCAGGTCGGTGACGTCGACCATGAAGGTGTTCATCGTGATCTTGCCGACGATCGGCGCGCGCTTGCCGTTGATCAGCACCTGCGCCTTGTTGGCGAACACGCGCCGGTAGCCGTCCGAGTAGCCCACCGGGATGTTCGCCAGCCGTGAGTCGCGCTGCAGCACGAAGGCATGGTCGTAGCTGACGCCGCTGCCGGCCGGATAGTCGTTGACGCTGGCCACGCGCGTCTTCAGCGCCATCGCCTTCTTGAAGCCGGCATCGGGCCGGGGCCAGTAGCCGTACAGCGCGCGCCCCGGGCGCACCATGTCGAAGTGCGATTCGGGCATCTCCACCGTCAGCAGCGAGTTCGCGGTGTGCAGCACGATGCGCTCGCGCTTCAGCCCGGCCTGCACGATCAGTGCATTCGCGTCGCGTTCGAACTCGGCCAGGCCGGCGGCGATCTTGGCTTTGTCGTCCAGCGCGAAGTGGGTCATGATGCCCACCGGCTCGAGCCCGGGAAGCGTGAGCATCTGCAGCGCCTGGCGGCGCCCGAGTTCGGTGCCGACCTCGAGCCCGTTGCGGTCCATCTCGCCCGAGTTCAACGCCAGGTGGAACTTGACGTTGCGGCCGCGCTGCCGCGCCGCGGCGGCCAGTTCGCGCGCCATCTCGGCGTTGCCGAGCAACTCCTCGATGCGCCAGCGCATGCCCGCGTTCATCTCGGCCAGCGTGGCTGCGCGCAGCCGCAGCACCTGGCCCTTGAAGCCGGCAAGCCGCGCGATGCGCGCCTCGTCGTTGCTGGTGATGCCGATGCACGGAATCTTCAGCTTCAGCACCGAGGGCATCAGCAGCTCGATGCCGTGGCCATAGGCGTCGGCCTTCATCACGACGCAGATCTGCGTGGGCGCTTTGACCAGTGATTGCATCTGCCGCAGGTTGTGCTCGAAGGCCTCGGCGTCGATCTCGAGCCAGGCGTTCGAGCTGCGCACCACTTCGGCGATGTTCGCCGGCTGGCGCGCCAGTTGCGGCGCGGCGAGCGCGCGCTGGCCCGCTGCAAGAC